>DXVA01000052.1:8140-18559 GCA_019408975.1 Lentisphaeria bacterium
GTGTATAAGAGACAGATACTGACCCGCGACGAAATGGATATCCGCATCATCTTCGGGAATGATCATAACGATCAGGCTGACGGCAAGAACCATCAGGAGCATCAGCACCAGCACAAATTTTGAATGTTCCAGCTTCTCCCCGAAAGAAGGAGGTTTTTCTGTTGCCTTATTCCGCTCCGCCATTTTCGTCTCCTCCGGGTGCAGTTTCTTTTTTCTGGTAAGCGTTGACGATTTTTTCCACGAGGGAATGGCGCACAACATCACGTGTCGAGAATTGGCAGATCGCGATTTCAGGAATCTGCCCCAGTTTGCGAACCGCCTGAAGCAGCCCGGACGTACGTTTGTTCGGCAGGTCGATCTGGGTCGGATCACCCGCAACCACGCACTTGGAATGGAAACCGAGACGTGTCAGGAACATCAGCATCTGTTCATTGCTCGCATTCTGCGCCTCGTCAAGAATGATGAATGAGTTATTGAGCGTGCGTCCGCGCATGAAAGCAAGCGGCGCCACTTCAATGATATTGCGTTCGATAAGGGTGGTCGCTTCTTCAAAATCCAGCATATCATACAGCGCGTCATACAGCGGGCGCAGATACGGATTGATCTTTTCTTCAATCTTTCCCGGCAGGAAACCGAGGTTTTCCCCCGCTTCCACGGCAGGGCGCGTCAATACGATGCGGTCGACTTTTCCCGCAAGCAGTTCAGAGACCGCAAGCGCCATTGCCAGATAGGTTTTGCCGGTGCCGGCAGGACCGATTCCGAATACCACATCCTTCATCCGTACCGCTTTGACATAAGCAAGCTGATTTGGGGTGCGCGGCACGATCTCCTGTTTTTTGGGGCTGACTTTGATTCTCTGGGAAAAGAAATTCTGCAACTCCGTTTCGCGGGACTCTTGGAATGCCGACAAGGTCATCTGGAAATCCCGCTGGTCGATCCGTTTTTTCGTGGCGGAGTAAAGTTTGTTCAATTCTTCCAGAAAAGCGATGGTCTTTGCCACGTTCTCCTTTTTGGAAGAGGAAATTTTGAACCGGAGATCGCGTGCGGTCACAGTAACGCCGAGGCGTTTTTCAGTTTCTTTCAGATTTTCTGTAAAACGCCCTGCAAAAAGCAGTTCCATCTCGGCTGCATTGCTGAAAAAATATTTGTCGGAGACTATGTCCCCGGAACTTTCACTGTCGTTGCTCATTATTTCCCAGCCGGAGGAATCAGAAGCTCAAGACCGGGTTTCAGTTTGTTCGGATCTTTGATCTTCTCTTTGTTCGCCTCAAAGATAACATTCCATTTTTCGCCTTTGCCGTAAACGGCTTTGGCGATATTCCAGAGATTGTCATTTTTCCTGACAATGTAAGAGGTCGGGGCTTCCGGCTCTTCCTTCGCTTCTTCTACAGGGGTTTCGGGACTGACAGACGCTTCCGCCCTGTCTTTTGCCTCAAGAGCCTTCATTTCCTGCTCATTCTTCAAAGCCGCCTGATATTCCGCAGAGCCTTCCGGCATTTCACGCGGAGGCTGCCAGTCGGGATAACTGGATTTGATTTTCGCAGACCATTCCTCTCCCTGCGGAGGCGGAGGGACATCGCTTCCGCTTTCAAAAATACCGCAGGAACAAAGTAAAAATGACAAAAGGGAAGCTGTTCCCGCAACAAAAATACGCCTGTTCATCATCATAACTCCAAATAACGGGTTTTGACACCATTGCATTTTTATCCGGCTGAAAGCTTCCCTCTGCATATTCCGACTGAATGTCAGTCAGAGAATCTCTTGAGAAGAATCACTCCGTTATGCCCGCCAAAACCGAGATTAATATTCATGGCAACATCGACCTTTCTTTCGACGGCGGTGTTGACCGTATAATTCAAATCGCAATCCGGGTCCGGGGTCTCATAATTGATCGTCGGGGGAATGACGCCCTTCTGAATGGCAAGTGCGCAGATGATGGTTTCAAAACCGCCTGCGGCGCCGAGCCCGTGGCCCATTGTCCCTTTTGTACTGCTGATTCCCACTTTATGCGCATGTTCGCCCAGCGACGTTTTGATCGCCATGGTTTCGAATTTGTCATTCAGGGAAGTGCTGGTTCCGTGCGCATTGATGTAGTCGATGCAATCCGCATTGAGTCCGGCATTTCCGAGTGCCATATTCATTGCACGCGCCATACCTTCTCCGCCCGGTGCGGGAGAGGTGATATGATATGCGTCGCCCGTCGCTCCGTAACCGACAACTTCGGCATAGATCCTGGCGCCGCGTTTTTTCGCATGTTCAAGTTCTTCGAGGACCAGCACACCCGATCCTTCGGACATGACAAAACCGTCTCTGTCCTTGTCGAAAGGACGGCTTGCATGTTTCGGGTCATCATTTCTCTGGCTCATTGCCTTCATGGAACAGAAACCGGCAAGACCGAGTTTGGAAACGGAGGCTTCCGCGCCGCCGCTGATCATGATGTCCGCATCTCCGCGCTGAACCGCACAGAAGGATTCACCGAGAGAATGTGAAGCTGTCGAGCACGCTGTGACAGCCGCAAAATTGGGCCCTTTAGCCCCGTATCTGATGGAAAGAGAACCTGATGCCATATCGATGATCATCATCGGGATCAGGAAAGGAGAAATTCTGCCCGGACCTTTTTCAAGCAAGACTTCGCACTGCTGTTCCATGGTCCGCATTCCGCCGATTCCGCTGCCGACGCAAACGCCGACGCGATCGGGGTTGACGACTGAACCGTCTCTCATATCCAGAGGGAGTCCCGCATCTTTGAGAGCTTCATCCGCCGCGGCAACCGCATACAGGCAGAAGTCATCCATCCTTCTTGCCTCTTTTTCAGACATATATTTCGTGGGATCGAAATCTTTGACTTCGCCCGCGATCTGAGTACGGTAAGCGCTGACATCGAATCTCGTAATCCTGTCCAGCCCGCATCTGCCGTTCACCAGTGCATCCCACATCGAATTCACATCGTGACCGACACAGGAAACCGCACCGACTCCGGTAATTACTACGCGTCTTTTATCCATTCAAGCCTCCGTGGATATACAAAAAAGCGGGGCATTCTTTTACGGGAATGTCCCGCTCTGATCAGCAAAAATCAGAATTATGCTTTCTGCTTGCCTTCAATATACTTGATGGCATCACCGACTGTTGTCAGCTTTTCGGCATCTTCATCCGGAATATCGGATCCGAATTCTTCCTCGAGAGCCATCACAAGCTCCACCTGGTCCAGAGAGTCTGCACCGAGGTCTTCGATGAATTTTGCGTCTTCAGTTACCTGGTCTTCAGCAACTCCGAGCTGCTCGACAACGATCTTTTTCACTTTTTCTGCTATTGTGGACATTACGAACCCTTTCTGTAAGTTAATTCGCAGTTGAGTTTTAACTACACTAGCACATTAATATTGTGCTTTTTTAAAATTTTTCAAGTGTTATTTGGAAAAAAGACACCCTAAAAAATTTTCAGGGGAATTTTCTTTCCCTTTTTGAATTCATTTTTCCCGAAAGCCGAGACCGCGTCAGGACATCAGGAAGCCGCCGTCGACGTTCAGTACCTGCCCTGTGACATAGTCGGATTCCGGTCCGCAGAGGAAGCAGACCACATTCGCCACGTCTTCAGGTTTGCCGCCGCGTTTCAGCGGAATGTTCACGAGGAACGCATCGCGCGCCGCCTGCGGAAGTTTTTCGGTCATATCCGTGATGATGTATCCGGGAGCGATCGCATTCGCGCAGATGTTGCGGCTGCCGAATTCGCGCGCCGTGGTCTTGGTCAGCCCGATCACGCCGGCTTTGGAGGCGGAGTAGTTCGCCTGCCCGGCGTTGCCCATTCTGCCGACGACGGATGCGATGTTGACGATCTTGCCGTAGCGCGCCTTCATCATGTAACGGGTTGCCGCCTTGGTGAAGTTGAATGTGCCTTTGAGGTTGACGGCGAGGACCATATCCCAGTCCTGTTCGGTCATTTTCATCATGAGTGTATCACGTGTGATGCCGGCGTTGTTGACAAGGATATCGAGTTTGCCGTATTTGTCAACCACTGCCTTGACGGCGGCTTCCGCTTCTTCGGGTTTTGCCACGTTTGCGGCGATTGCCATTGCTTCATAACCCTGAGCTTTGAACTCAGCAGCAGTCTTTTCCGCGACATCGAGAAGAATGTCGACCATTGCGACGGTCGCGCCTTCCGCCGCCAGTTTTTCGCAGATTGCCCTGCCGATACCGCGTGCGCCGCCTGTCACCAGTGCAACACGCCCTTCGAGTTTCTTGCATCCCATAATTTTTCTTTCTCCCTTACTAGGTTTTGGGTATTTTAGAGTTGAATTTTTCCGAGATCTTCACAGGAAGACACATTGAACAGGGCTTTTGCGGGGTCGATCTGTTTGACCAGGCCCGTAAGAACCGTTCCCGGGCCGAATTCAATGAAGGTGTCCGCTCCGAGTGAAGAAAGCGAGTTCACGCAGTCTACCCAGCGGACGCTGCCCGCAACCTGGCTGACGAGGTTCGCCTTGATCTGCGTATAATCCTCCGTGATTCCGCCTGTGACGTTCTGCGCCACGGGAACTGTGTTCTGCCTGACCGTCACGCCGTCAAGAACGTCTTTGAGCTGTTCGCCCGCTTTTGCCATGAGCCTGGAGTGATAGGCGCCGGCGACTTTCAGCGGAATGATCTTCCGGATGCCTTCCAGCGTTTTGATCTGTTCGGACGCTTTTGCCACACCGTCTTCCACGCCGCTGATGACGATCTGCCCGGGGGAATTGTAGTTTGCCACATCGATGCCGCAGTCAGTGCAGATTTTCCGGATCACATCCGCCGGTGCGGCGCCTTTTGTAAGCACACATGCCATGGTGCCGTGAGTTTCCCGGCAGGCTGCATCCATGAGTTCCGCACGTCTGGCGACCAGGCGGAGGCCGTCCGCAAAGCTGAAATAATCCGCGCAGCAGAGCGCCCCGTATTCTCCGAGGCTGAGTCCCGCCGCGCCGACGGGTTTGACCGCATCGCCGAATTTTTCATGGAACGCCGCGAGGCACGCCATGCTGGTTACGAAAATCGCCACCTGGCAGTATTTGCTTTCCGTCAGTTTCTCTTCCGGACCGTTGAAGCAGACATCCGATACGCTCCACCCGAGAACGGAATCCGCCTCTTTGTAGACCGCCGCCCCTGCCGCACTGTTGTCATAGATGTCTTTTCCCATTCCGACGCGCTGCGCGCCCTGTCCTGAAAAAATAAAAGCAGCTTTCATTTTTTACCTTTTGTTGTTTTCTGTTTTTGCTCCGCCGGAGATGATTTCCCGGCACTGTTCTTTATCTTCTGCTGAAGTTCCTCTTTGAATTTTGCGAACTCCGGCATTGTTCCATACGCGGCAAGAAGCCGTCTCGCCTCTTCCCTTGAGCCATCGTGCCATTTCTGCGCCGCGTCTTTGACCGCATTGGAAAAATATATATTTATCATAAACTCTATTTCCGTTTTTTCAAATCCATTTGACGCAGTTTGTTTTGCTTCCTTCCATCTGCCGAGCGATGCAAAGAACGCCGGGACGGAGAATTTCCGTTTTTTCTTTTTCGATGCATATCGTTCCAGTGAAAGAAGTTCCGGAGAATGAAAGCGGCTGAACGGCAGGTTCTCGCTCATCATGCCTTCCATGTAGAGAAGAATATAATCTTTTTTGATGCGCCCCACTTTCATTTTTTTTCCGGTGACGGGGCTCATAAGGGGAAAACCGACATACTCCCGGCGGGAATCGTAGATCAGTCCGTGTGCGGATTTCATTTCCTCCGCGAAATTTTTCAAGGCTTGATACCAGTTCAGGAAAGCGACTGTGACAGCTTTGCAATCCGCCGTTTCATTCAGCCCTTCGGGAGGGGCGAATTTCTTTTCCCAGGAACCGAAATCCTGAGTCAGAACCGCTTCCGCGATGACGGACCGGAGTTCATCTTTATATTTTTCAAGCCGTTCCCGGTAGGCTTTGAGCGTCATCTGCTTTTTTCTGTTTTCTTCGGCAAGCTGCTTTTTCCGGCGTTCCTCCTGCTTCCTGAGGCGTGCCGCTTCCGCCTGCCTGCGTTTCTGTTCCGCAATCTGCGCCTCGCGTTCTTTCCTGAGTCTGGCGGCATAAGCGTCGCGCTCCTCCGCCAGCACTTTGATTTTCCGGATTTCTTCTTCATTGAGCTTGATTCGCTCATTGATGACAGACTGGAGGCGCGGATCTTTCGTTGTGATTCCGTTCAGGTGGATTGCCGCCCGGTTCAGCAGTTTGTGAGCCCGTGTGTAATGGTTGTCGTCGGAGTGTTTCCGATCGACCAGTTTTTTGCCCAATTCAATTTCCTTTTGCGCCTGCGCTTTCAGTTTCTCCGCCTGGTTGAGAGCCTGATTGATCTTTGCCTGAAGCGTCAGGAATTCATTCTCGAACTGTTTCAGCCGGGCATAGGCGTCATCGACCTTTCTGCGGATTCCGGTTTGAACCCCGAATTTCTGGGCTGTCAGGTAAGCCTGGTCCAACGCTTTTTTATATTCCTGCGGATTGGTGGTGTAGGGATCGAATCTGCAATTCTCCAGAGCCTGTGCCGCAAGACGGTTGTTGTGCCAGATGAACAGCGCCGCGAGGATCAGCACGAAAAGAATCAGGATGAAGCCGTAAAGAAGCAGGAACCAATGTTTTTTCACCGGACGCTTCGGCATTGGCTGCGAAGCCGTTATGACCGGAGTCAGCTTGATCGGCGGATGGAGAAACGCCTGTTCCTCCGCCAGCCGTTCTTCATAAATGGCGGATGCCTCCTGAAGAAATTCCTCCCATGAGGAGAAACGCTTTCGGGGTGTTTTGCCGAGCATCCGTTTCATCAGATTGGAGAGTTCCGGGGAAATGTTGGAGCCCGGCGCCCGTTCCGACGGTTCGGGGTAGGGGGCGTTGTTGTGCATTTCAAGAATCTGATCAATGGATTTGTCATAGAACGGGACACAACCTGTCACCATATGGTACAGCGTTGCGCCGAGAGAGTAAAGATCTGTGCTCCATGTCAGGTTTTTGCCCTGAATCTGTTCCGGGCTCATGTAGAACGGGGACCCTTCGACTTCCCCGTTGATGAGCGATTCCTCCCCCGCCTGCTGTGCGATTCCCATATCGAGAAGCATGGCTTCACCGTCGGAGTCAAGCATGATGTTTGCCGGCTTGATGTCCTTGTGGAACATCCGGTGCTTGTTCCAGATCAGCTGGAGCGCGCCCGCGATCTTGAGGACGATGGAAAGCGCTTCCGACTCCGAAAAAATCTTGCCGTCATCAAGCTGTTTTTCCACCGTTTCGCCGTTGACATACTGCATCGCGATGTAATAAAGCCCGTTGACTTTTCCTGCTTCGAGGGTGGTCACGATATTGGGATACTGGAACTTGGCGGCGTTGCGCGCTTCATTGATGAACCGTTCCGCCGCTTCTTCCTGATCCGCGAGAGACTGCTTGAGAATCTTGATGGCGACCTGCCGTTCCATTGCAACCTGATCGGCAAGGTAGACACGCCCGCTTCCGCCCGACGCCAGCAGGCGGATGATCCGGAAACCGTTGATCCGGAAGCCTTCCGGCAGAATATCGGCGGCATTGTCGAGTGCAAGTTCCTCTCCGCAGTATGGACAGGTGACGCGGTCCGCATCATCCGCATTGCAGGAAAAACTGTTGTTGCATCTGCTGCAAATATATTCGCTCATTCGGCAGGGACCCCAAGACAGCGTGCAGGACGCCGTTTTTCTCCTGAAATTTTAAAGAGAACCTTTTGTGGAAGGAATTCCTTTTTCCCTCGGATCAATCTCGACCGCCTGCGCGAGTGCTCTGGCAAGCCCTTTGAAAACCGCTTCGAAAACATGATGCACTTCGGCGCCTTCGAGCATCCTGATATGAAGATTGATGCCGCCCTTGACGCAGAATGCCTGAAAAAACTCCTTGAACAGCGCGGTGTCCAGATCTTTGATCCGCGCCGCCGGAGGAACGAGGTTATAGACAAGATAGGGTCTGCCGGAAAGATCCAGCGCGACCAATGCGAGCGCCTCATCCATCGGGAGCAGAAAGCTGCCGTAGCGTCGGATTCCCTTTTTATCGCCGACCGCCTGCGCAATCACTTCGCCGAGAACGAGCCCGAGGTCTTCCATGGTGTGATGGCAGTCCACTTCCAGATCGCCTTTTGCAGAGACTTCCAGATCGAATTTGCCATGTTTTGCGAACAGGGTAAGCATGTGATCCATGAAGGCAATTCCCGTGGAGATGTCGGACCTGCCCTCTCCGTCGAGGTTGATGGATGCCTTGATATCTGTTTCCCGGGTGGTGCGTGTTACGCTGCCTTGTCTCATAATGATCCTCCAAAAATTATTTGCTGTGACAATTTACCTTGTTAATGGGCGTTTGTCAACATTTTTCACAAATAATTATGCAATGCGGTGACGGAAAGAGAGAAGAACCGGGGCAGCCGGCGGTGGTTGCCGAAAAAAAATCCGGATACGCGTGGGTTGAAATTTGTATTCTTGTTGTTTCAATGGTATTTTAGCAGGGATTCATCATAGAGAATACAGCGACAGGATATTTTTATGAAAAGGGCGTTGATTACAGGCATTACCGGGCAGGACGGTTCTTATCTGACGGAACTCCTGCTGGAAAAAGGATATGAGGTTCACGGAATCATCCGGCGGGCGAGTAATTTCAATACGAAGCGGATCGATCATCTTTACGAAGACCCGCATAAGGAGGGCTGCCGTCTGTTCCTGCATTACGGCGACATGACGGATTCCAGCAATCTGAACCGTCTGCTTGAGAAGATTCAGCCGGCGGAAATCTACAATCTTGCGGCGCAGTCCCATGTCGGAGTCTCCTTTCAGGTGCCGGAATATACGGGCGACGTCGATGCGCTCGGCACTCTGCGGCTTCTTGACGCAGTGAAGGAGACGCGGATTCCGACCCGTTTTTACCAGGCGTCCACTTCCGAGCTTTACGGGCAGGTCGAGGAGGTGCCGCAGACAGAGAAGACTCCGTTTCACCCGTGTTCCCCGTATGCCGCGGCAAAACTCTATGCGTTCTGGCTGGTGAAAATCTACCGTGAATCCTATAAAATCCACGCATCCAACGGCATTCTGTTCAACCATGAGTCGCCCCGCCGGGGAGAGACTTTCATCACGCGGAAGATCACGATGGCGGCGGCGCGGATTCACCTCGGGTTGCAGGATTGCCTGTATCTCGGCAACCTGAACAGCCTGCGCGACTGGGGGTATGCCCCGGATTATGTGAAACTGATGTGGCTGATGCTTCAGCAGGATACGCCGGATGACTATGTGGCTGCGACCGGAGAATCGCACAGCGTCCGAGAGTTTGCGGAACGGGCGTTCGGTTTGCTCGGGCACCGGCTTGAATGGAAGGGCGCGGGAGTGGACGAATGCGGAATCGATGCGGATACCGGAAAAGTCCTGATACGCATTGATCCCGTTTATTACCGTCCGTTGGAAGTCGAAGCCTTGCTCGGCGATGCGTCCAAGGCGGAACGTCTGCTTCACTGGAAGCCGGCTGTGACGTTTGAGAAACTTGTGGAGATCATGGTGGAAAGCGATCTGCGCCTGGTGCGCGGCGGGAAGCATGGAGCATGTTGAAATGATTGCAAAGGATGCCCGTATTTTCATTGCAGGACACAGGGGAATGGTCGGCAGCGCGATCATGCGCTGTTTTGAGAAAAACGGTTTTCACAATCTCCTGACGCGTACGCATGAGGAACTGGATTTGCGGAATGAGAATGCGGTCAAGGCGTTTTATGATGCGGAAAAACCGGAATATGTGGTGATTGCCGCCGCCAAGGTCGGCGGAATTGCGGCAAACGACCGTTTCAAGGCGGAATTTCTGCTGGAAAATCTCCAGATTCAGAATAACCTGATCTGGCAGGCATATCTTCATCAGGTGAAGAAACTTTGTTTTCTCGGAAGCAGCTGCATTTATCCCTGCGAGGCTCCGCAGCCGATCCGTGAGGAATATCTTCTGACCGGCCCGCTGGAACCGACGAACGAGGGATATGCGCTGGCGAAGATCGCAGGATATAAACTTTGTGTGTATCTGTCGCAGCAGTACGGTTTTCATACGGTCAGCGCGATGCCCTGCAACCTGTACGGGCGGAATGATCACTTCGATCTTGAGCGGTGCCATGTGCTTCCCGCTCTGATCCGGCGTTTCTGCGATGCCGTTGCGGAGGGCAGGCGGGAGGTGGTGTGCTGGGGAACGGGAACTCCATTGCGCGAGTTCCTGAATGTCGATGATATGGCATCCGCTGTTTATTTCCTTTTCATGAATCATGATGATCCGCAGATCGTCAATGTCGGGAGCTCCGAAGAAATCTCGATCCGCGAGCTTGCGGAACTGATCGCCCGCCTTGCCGGTTTTCAAGGCAGGATTCTCTGGGACAGGACGAAGCCGGACGGCATGAAACGGAAGCTGATGGAC
>DXVA01000520.1 GCA_019408975.1 Lentisphaeria bacterium
CTGCTCGGGACGATCCGCGGTGCGCTCCACCGGCGCGGCATCCGGCTCTTCGATCATCATTCGGCGGTTCTGACGCACCGTTACTCCGGCATCGAGGAGGCGCGCGCAATGCGCACCTTCAACAAGCATCACATCCCGTTTGCCCCCAGCCGCGACATCGCTTCGACATGGATTTTCCACGGCGAACATCTGGACGACTGGCGCATGATCGACATCACGACAGGAAAGCCGGTCTTTCTGAAAGCCTATACGGCGGAAGAATTCTGCATCAACAATCCGGGATTCCGGAGGGCTTACTGCGAATACGTGAAAATGCTGGTGTCCGCCTCCGGCATCGACGGCCTGATGTGCGACGACGGCTTTTTCTACTCCGGCTGGACCAGCTGCGGCTGTCAATGGTGCCGGAAAAAGTTCCGGGAGGAATACGGACGCGAACTTCCGCCCGTGGAGGACCTGGCTTTCTGGGGCAACTATTCCAGCGAAGCCTTCAAAGACTGGATCGAGATGCGCTTCGCTTCGACAAGAGAATTTCTGGAGGCGGTCCGCTCCGCTCTCGGCGACGGCTTCCCGCTGATGGCATGTTGTTCCAGCAGCGCCAATTATGAAATGGCGAAGTTCGCACTGACCTATCAGGAGTTCTGCAAGCCATGCAATTACATCATGCTGGAAATGACCGGCAACACACCCGAACTCGATGGATGCTGGAACAAGCATTTCCCCGAACAGGCGCTGCATCTCGGACTGGCGGCGGAATACGGCTATCCGTGCCTGGGGCTGGGATACGGATACACGGAAACGACAGCGGATTTCATCTGGGCATTCAATCAGTTTCTCGGCAGTTCGACATGGTTCAGCACATTGAAAGGGCGGCTCGGGCTGCCGGATTCCGTAACATCGCTTCTCAAGGATGACCCGGAACTGGTGGGACGTGTCTACAACTGGGAGAAAAACCATACGGAACTCCTTGACGGAGAAACCGACACGGAAACGGCAGTCTTCTTCTCCCGCTGGACGCGCGATTATTACGGCATGACGCAGGAAGACTACGGCAAAGACTACAATCAATGCTGTATCGACCTGCTGGACCGCAATATCACATTCGACGTCGTTTCACGCATTCCTGAAAAAGGAAAATACCGGGTGCTGGTCATCTGCTCCGCAATCTGCCTGGACGATGAGGAATACGCGGCATTGAGCCGGTTCCTGGCAGACGGAGGAAATGTCATAGCATGCGGACCGGTCGGCAGCCGCGACAAACGCGCCCTGCCCCGCCCGGAGCCCTGGCTCTCCCGATACGGCATAACATGCGACGTGAAAGAACCGGAACGTCCCGCATCGTTCCCGCCATCAGCCGGAATGCGTCCTGAGATGCCCGTCTGTACCGGCAGCTTCCGGGGAAACAGGGTCAGTAATAAAGAATGGATCAGGACGGAAGACGGTTCCGGCAGTCTGCTCTGGACTCCGGGGCGCATGCAGAGTGACTCGCGGGAAATGGACCTGCCCGCAGTAATCAGGCGCACGACTGTATCCGCCATCGACTTTCCGGACGCCTCCTGCCGCGGCTGGCGATTCCGCAGTTTCAAGGGAAAAAACGGAAAGACAATTCTGCACGCACTTGCTTCATCCTTTGAGGTCGGGCTCATGGAAGACCTGGAAAAACAGCGCAAAAATCCGCGCGGAAACCATCTCATTTCCAGAATCCGCCGCAAAGACAGTTCTTCGGAAATCACTCTGAAAATCAATGTCCCCTGCCGTTCGGCAAAACTGTATGCCCCGATAGCCGGGATTGAAAAGGAGATTGCCATCAACGCAGACGGAGAAGTGCATCTCCGCCTTCCCGAAGATGTTTTTTATTTCATTCTGCAACTCACACCCCGCCAACAGTAAGACTCCGGTATCCCACCCCGCCCTGCCGCCGTCCGCGGCTGGCGCACCGGAGTCTCTTGCCCGACAGGCCGTCACTGCCTGTCGGGC
>DXVA01000521.1:0-226 GCA_019408975.1 Lentisphaeria bacterium
GATGAGGGTTTATGAGATTCCCCCGGAATTGATTCGCCCGGAGAACGTCGTTGCCGTCAGGGTATTTCCGGGGCGTGAGCTTGCCGGCGGGGGAATTGTCCGCCCCGCATGTGTGAGAGAACTTACAGAGCAGGATGCGTTTGCGGTAAGAAACCGGATCGGCGAATTTTATTATGCAAAAGGAGATTCATTCACCTGGAAGCCGGAAGTTTTTAACCGGATGGCG
>DXVA01000521.1:236-1931 GCA_019408975.1 Lentisphaeria bacterium
GCTTATGCATAAAGAGTGGAAGTTCCGGCTGGACGGACGGAAAAATTTACGTTTCGAATGTTCTGCCGTTTTACCGGAAAACGGAATATATACCGTGAAAAGTTCTGTTCTGGTGAATGGAAAGCTGCAGGGGGTTGCGGAATCGAAAGCGGCAGTTCTTCCGTCTGCCGGTGACACTCCTTTGCGTGATTCCCGCTTCGGTGTTGCAGCCCATCTGAACTGGTGGGATGAAAAAAGCGTCCTGCGTTCGCTTGATCTTATGAGGAGAATACAGCTTGGCGGCTTCAGAACAGGATTCATCTGGCGCGAAATTGAACCTGTTGCCGGTAAACCTGATTTCAGCCGGACTGACCTGATCGTCAGAGAAGCCGCGAAACGGGGACTTACTGTCCTGCCGGTTATTTCCGGTGTCCCCTCCTGGGCTGTTGCAGGAAAGGCGCACAACAGGGCATTGCCTTTAGTTCGTCCCATCAAACAGAGGGAATATCTTGTCCGCCTCATGAAGCGTTACAGGGAGGAGGTGAAGCTCTGGGAATTTGACAACGAGCCGAACCTCAACAAGTATTTGCCGCAGGAGTATGCCAATGCCTTGCGGGGAGCAGTGGCGGTAGCGGAAACGCTCTCTCCGAAACCCGCGATTCTGGTTGGCGGGCTCTCTTCCGTCCATATCCGCCGTCCGGGGCGAATTGCGGCTCCCCGTTATCTGGCTGCGTTATATGATGAAGTTACTGGTTTCTCCGGTGTCGCCTTTCATCCTTATATCGGCTGGCCGAAAACCAATGACCGGATCGCCGGGAACTTCCTGAAATCAATTGATTCCGTAATCAATGTCATGAAAGCGCACGGCGGAACGCCGGAACTTTACCTGACGGAGTATTCCACTTCCATCAGGCCGGATCAGGGACGCACGGAACTTGATCAGGCACGCTTTCTGACCGTTGCGACGGTTTCAGGGTTGACAAGGAAAGAAATCCGCGGTTTCTACTGGTACAATTTCCGTAATAAAGGGGTGCACCCGACGGATGGTGAGATGAACTATGGGCTGCTTGACATTGATTTTTCTCCCCATACGGCTTTTGTTGCTTATGCCGTGCTGATCGACCAGCTTCGTTTCCTGAACTGGAGCGGTATGCGGAAGACGGCGGAAGGCGCAACACTGCATACCTTCGAGAACGCTTCTCGGAAAGTGCTGGTGGGCTGGACAGACTCCGGCACAGTTTCTGTCAGGATTCCCGATGTCGAGCAGGTGGTGGATCTGGTCGGCACTCCGCGTCGAAACAAGCGGGAAATCGAGCTTTCGACTCTCCCCGTGTATATAACTGTCAAAAAGTAAGGAGAAAGAGAACTTTTATGTCTGGGCTGAAGCTTTTTCTGAAAAAGCAGTGAACTGCCCCGATGCAGGGCATCGCGATATCAAACCGATTTTTTGAATGGAAAATCATACGTTGCATACAATCAGAAGAGTGAAAAAAAGGATATTGAAAATGAGGAACAGCGGAAAAGTGGAAAAGAATGAAAATGGGATGAAAAGAGCTTGTTTTACCCTCATAGAGCTCCTCATGAGGAAAATTTGTAAAATTGGTATTTCATTCCGTCAGCAGGACAGGGCAGGACATTGCCATTCCCCTGATCCTGTTTCTTCTTTCTTCATTCAATTGTTCAAATGTTTCCCTGTTCCTTCTTACTTCAAAATTT
>DXVA01000522.1:0-415 GCA_019408975.1 Lentisphaeria bacterium
TCTTTGGTGATCAGAGTGACGCTGTCCTCTTTTTTCGCGCGTTTCAGGAGCATGTATGCGACTTGAAGAATGCGGTTGTCCGCGATGCTCATATCCATTTTTTCCGGCATTTCTCCTTCGCCCGTCAGGATCATCAGCCTGCCGGACGGCTTTCCTCCTGCCGCGTTGTGCAGGGGGACTCCTTCGGAGAGCCTGCCTTCGCCGCGGAGTTTGTCGATCATTCTTACGACCTGCCTCGAATTCCTGCCGAGCTCATCCTGGTTTTTCTTGAATTTATCCAGTTCTTCGATGACCGCCATCGGGATTACGACCAGATTATCCTGAAAGGAATCAAGCGCTTTTGCGCTGTGAAGGAGAACGTTGGTGTCCAGAACATAAGTTTTTGCCATAAAAACAACTCCTTGCTTTGTGTTGC
>DXVA01000522.1:463-1926 GCA_019408975.1 Lentisphaeria bacterium
TGTAAGTTTTTTCAAAAAATACGACAGGAATGAAGTTATGCAGAAATACAATGCCGGCGCTCTGGTGGTCTACCACGGGAAAAGCGCACAGGTCTCGGCGGTCAATGCCGATAAAATCGAAATCAGAATCGAAGGCGGAGCATCGAAATCCGTCCGGGCGAAGGACATTGAGTTTTTACACCCGGGGCCCGTCTCCTCTCTGCCTCCGCGCGCCCTGCCGGAACCGGATTGCGGCGAGATCATCGAGCTGATGGAGGGGGAAACATTTCCCTTTTCCGAGTTTGCGGAGCTTCTCTATTCGGAAAATACTCCCGCCTCTTTCTGGGCGGCGTATCAGCTTCTTTCGCAGGGAATTTATTTTACGGGTTCTCCGGCGGATGGCGTAAAGGCGCGTCCGAAGGAGGAGATTGAAGCAGGAATTGCGGCGATCCGTGCGAAAACTCAGGCAAAGGAGCAGAGGGCGGCTCTGCTTAGCCGGATCCGGGGCGGAGCAATTCTGCCGGAAGACCGCCCGCTGATGTCCGAAATCGAACAGCTCGCCTATGGGAGAAGCGGGAACAGCCGTCTGCTGCGGGAGCTTGAGATCGAGGCGACCCCGGAAAAGGCGCATCAGCTGCTTCTGCGTCTCGGTGTATGGGACGAGCTGACCGATCCTTATCCTGCGCGCGCCGGGATTGATCTGGAAAATCCCTCGTTTGCCCTGCCGCCGCTCCCCGATGAACCGCGGGAGGACTTGACGGACATGGTTTCGCTTGCGATCGACAACGAGGGCAGTGCCGACCCCGATGATGCGATCAGTTTTGCGGACGGTTTGCTCTGGGTGCATGTTGCCGATCCCGCTTCGGTCGTGACGTATGGAAGCGAACTGGACCTCGCATGTGTCCGTGCCGGCGCGAATCTGTATCTGCCGGAAAAAATTGTCCATATGCTGCCGCCGGAAGCGACCGCGGTTTTCGGGCTTGGACTGAATGAAGTCAGCCCCGCCTTGAGCTTTGGAATCCGTATCACGGAGGATGGAAGCGCGATACTGGAAAAATGCGTGCGCAGTCTTGTCCGCGTGGAGCGCCTGACCTATGCCGGAGCCGCATCCCGCATGAATGAAGCGCCTTTGACGGAAATATCTTCCGTTCTGGAACGTTTCCGCCGGAAACGGGAAGCGGACGGCGCCATGTTCATCAGACTGCCGGAAGCCGATATCCATCTTGTCGACGGCAGGGTGGCGGTGACGCCTGTCGAAGTGACGCCGGAACGGGAACTGGTTGCCAACGCGATGCTTGCGGCGGGTGCGGCAGTGGCGTCCTTTGCCGTAGGGAATGATATCCCGATGCCGTTTGCGACACAGCCCGCAGTCGAGGAAAAGGTGCCCTGCGAGTCCATGAGCGACATGTATGCACTGCGCCGGCTGTGCCCGCCGAGCGTGGTCAGGACTTCGCCCGACCTCCATGCCGGGCTTGGTTTGAATC
>DXVA01000523.1 GCA_019408975.1 Lentisphaeria bacterium
GATATGTTCAGATTCCCTGCATTGAGCGAAACGCTGTCGGCGCGGTGACTGCGTGGAACGCATATATGATTGCCGCCGTAAGCAATCCCGGTAAACAGAAGGTCAGCTTCGACGAGGTTCTGGAGGCGATGCTTCAGACAGGGCGCTGCATGTCTCCCGCATTCAAGGAAACCTCTCTGGGCGGTCTCGCCGTATGCACGATCTGCGGATGAACCCGATGCAGGATTTCCCTTTATGAACGCAGACCGTTCCGACGCAGCGGAGGATCGGAAAGCCATGCCGACAGCGAAAGCTGAAACCCGTATGGTAAAGATCACTGATCTGCCGCCTATAATTCGGGGGGCGGAATAGGCGGATGCTACGCTGTCTGTTACAGGCTTTTTCCGTTCATTTGATATCGTCGAAAAGCCATGTGGAGAGATAGCGTTCTCCGGAATCAGGCATCAGTGCGACGATCCGTTTTCCCGCGTTCTCTTTTCTGTGCGCCACAGTCAGCGCCGCGAAAAGAGCCGCGCCGGAGGAGATGCCGACAAGAATACCCTCCCGTTTTGCTAGTTCGCGCGATATGTTTCCGGCGTCCTCCGCCCTGACCGGCATGATTTCGTCGATAATTTCCGTGTTCAAAATCTTCGGAATGAAATTTGCGCCGATGCCCTGAATCTTGTGGGGACCGGCTTTCCCGCCGGAAAGAATCGGCGAATCGCCGGGTTCGACCGCAATCAGTTTTACATCGGGATTGACTTCTTTCAGGCGTGTTCCGATGCCAGTCAGCGTTCCGCCGGTCCCGACTCCGGCGACGAAGAAGTCGATCCTGTTGTCCGTGTCGCGGAGAATTTCCTCCGCCGTGACCTTGTAATGGTAAGCCGGATTTGCCGGATTCGTGAACTGTCCGGGAATGATCGAGCCCGGATTTGCCGCATGGAGTTCCTGCGCTTTGTCGATGGAGCCCTGCATTCCTTTCGCACCTTCCGTGAGGACGATTTCCGCTCCGAGAGCCGCGAGGAGTTTTCTGCGTTCGATGCTCATGGTTTCCGGCATGGTCAGGATCAGTTTGTATCCCTTGACCGCCGCCGCCATAGCGAGCCCGATTCCCGTATTGCCGCTGGTCGGTTCGATGATGAGTCCGCCTTTCTTGAGCCTGCCGGATTTTTCCGCATCTTCGATCAGGGCGAGCCCGATACGGTCCTTGACGCTGGACATCGGATTGAATGATTCCAGTTTCAGCAGGATTTCCGCTTCTGAATCGTTCAGCTGATTGAGCTTTACAAGCGGCGTGTTCCCGATGAGTTTCAGAATGTTTTCTGCGATTTTTGTCATGATCATCCTCCCGTTTTGTGTTGGATTCTTACACATTCAATGTAACCGCTGCATGCGGCAAAATCCAGTTGAAAATCAATTTTCCGGCAGATTTTTTGGCACGCAGGCTGTAACTGATGTCGGAAGTATGAAGCCATGGGACACGTTTCCTGAAGTCTGGTGCGAAGTGGAGAACACTCCTCCTCGTCCTTCGAGTCTTTCATGATCTCCATTTCCGCGGGGCATTATTTGCCGATGCAGAAACGCGAAAAGATTTCGTCGAGCATGTCCGGATTTGCATCCTCTCCGGTGACGCCTCCCAAAGCGGCGATTGCGGCGTGCAGGCAGGATGCAGCAAGTTCCCAGAATTCGCTGTCGATTTCCCCGACCGCCTGTTGCAGTTCGGATTTTGCCGACTCCAGAAGCTGTGCATGGCGCGCAGAGACTTCGCATTCCGTCGCCTAGCTTTCCGATTTGTTCCAGACACAGTTTTCAAATACATCCAGCAGATTTTCAATGCCTTCGCCGCGCAGGGCGGAAATACGGGCGGAGGGAATTCCCGGGAGAGATGGAAGTTGTCCCGGATCGGGATTCAGATCGATCTTGTTCCAGAC
>DXVA01000524.1 GCA_019408975.1 Lentisphaeria bacterium
CTTTTACGGAGTCGGAGAGTATCTTCAGGATTCCGCCGTTGCAAAATCGAAGAAAAATATAGAGAAACTGATGGATCTGCGGAGCGATTGTGCAAATGTAAAGCGCAATGGAGTGATTCTTGCCGTGGCGCCTGAAACGGTTGCACCGGGTGAGACCGTCGTTGTGAAACCGGGGGAGAAGGTGCCTCTGGATGGAATCGTGCAGAGCGGAAACGCATTTCTCGATACCCGCGCATTGACCGGTGAGGCAGTCCCTCGGAAGGTGTCTCCGCAGGATGAAGTCCTTTCCGGGGCGATCAGCACAGACGGAGTCTTGGAAGTTCAGGTTACGAAACCCCTTTCCGAGTCTACTGTATCCAGAATTCTCGATCTTGTCCGGAATGCCGCGGAGCGGAAAGCGTCAACGGAAAAATTCATTACGAAGTTTGCGAGGTTTTATACTCCGCTTGTGGTAGGCGTGGCTCTGGTGGTCGCCGTTGCGCCGCCGCTTGCTGGATTCGGAACCTTTTCCGCATGGATTTACAAGGCTTTGAGTTTTCTGATTATTTCATGTCCGTGTGCGCTGGTGCTTTCCATTCCATTGAGTTTCTTCGGCGGGATCGGCGGCGCCGCGCGAAACGGCATTCTGATCAAAGGAAGCAATTATCTGGAACTTTTGAGCCGTCTGGGGTGTGTGGCTTTCGACAAGACCGGAACCCTGACGCATGGAGTGTTCCGTGTGGTGGAATACCGCCCGGAACCCGGAGTTTCAGAGGGGGAACTGCTCCGCTGCGCAGCTCTTGCCGAGGTTCAGTCGAACCATCCGATTGCGAAATCGATTCTTTCCGCTTACGGTCGGGCGCCGGAAGAAAAAGGCGAAGTGCGTGAGGTCGCGGGAATGGGAATTGAGATGTTGATGTCCGACTGCGTCATTCATGCCGGCAACGCAAAACTGATGCATCGGCTTGGAATCGGTAAGGTCCGGGACTTTGCGAAAACTACGGTTCATGTAGCACGGGGGAAACAGTATCTCGGATGTTTGCTGATTGCCGACGAGCTCCGACCGGGAATCCGCGAGGCATTGCAGAGACTCCATGAGGCTGGCGTGTCGCGTCTTGCGATGTTGACGGGGGATAATGCGGCACTTGCAAAAGAAGTCGCGGATGAGGCCGGAATCGATATCTGCCGTGCGGAACTTCTTCCGCAGGACAAGATTGCGGAACTTGAAAAACTGATGGCTTCCGGGGAGCCGGATCGGAAGACGGCATTTGTCGGCGACGGTATCAACGATGCTCCGGTGCTTACCCGTGCCGACCTCGGAATTGCAATGGGGGGAATTGGTTCCGATGCTGCAATTGAAGCCGCTGACGTTGTCATCATGACCGATGATATCGGCAAAATAGCGACGGCTGTCAGAATTGCTGAAAAGACGAGATGGATCGTCTGGGAGAACATCGTCATGGCGCTGGGGTTCAAGACCGCGATTATGATTCTGGCTTTGCTGGGGTATGCATCGGTATGGTTTGCGATCTTTGCGGATGTCGGTGTAGCTCTGCTCGCAGTGGCGAATGCTCTCCGTGCCATGAAAATCTGCCGGACGGAGACTGCCGGGGAAAAGTGATGCCTCTGCAAACATAATCTTTTGTGAAATTCCCCTTGATTTCCTGTCCTCCTTTTTTACGGGAAATAAGCTGTAAATGCGGAAATGGAAGAATGAAAGGGGAATAAAACATCTGTTTTGGGAAGAAGTTTTTCTGAAAATCATTTGGAATGTTCCTTTTACTCCGAACGTCTTCCCTGCTTCCCTGTTGATGTTTTTGTCTTTTCTCAGTTATCAAAACTATATCAAATTGACTTTTTTGCTTTTATCTGTTATCTTATGTTTACAAAAATTAAAAGGAGA
>DXVA01000525.1 GCA_019408975.1 Lentisphaeria bacterium
GCAGTGACGATACGGAAAGCGGGGGAACAGCTGATCTCGGTCATTGACGACGGCGAGGGGATGGACCCCGATGATGCGATTCTCTGTTTTGAGGCACATGCGACGAGTAAGATCAAAACCGAAAAGGATCTCTATGCGATTTCATCTTTCGGTTTCCGCGGCGAGGCGATGCCGAGTATTGCCTCCGTTTCAAAAGTGACGCTCCGCACGCGCCGCCGCGATACGGCAGAGGGATTTGAAGTTGTCATCAACGGCGGGAAAATGGTTTCTTCCGCACCGTTCGGCTGTGCGCCCGGAACGGAGGTTGTCGTGCGCGATTTGTTCTTCAATACCCCGGCGAGACGGAAATTCCTGCGGAGCCAGGCTACCGAGGAAAAGCATATCAGCGAGATGATCACGAATATTTCGCTGGCGCACCCGGAAATCAGCTTTGAACTTACATTCGACGGACGCCCGTTTATCACAAGTCCGGCGGCGAAAGACCTGATCCCGCGCATCCGTGAACTTTTCGGGCGCGATTACGCGGATGCAATGATCCCTGTATCGAAAAGCGAACGCGGGATCAACGTGACCGGATTCATTGCGAGACGCTCTTTTACGCGCCCGACCCGTCTTGAACAGCGGGTGTTCGTGAATGGGCGCCCCATCGAATCGCAGGCGGTCTATCGCGGAATCCGCGAGGGGTGCGGGCCGACTCTCGACAAAGGGCGTTATCAGCCGTGTATCCTTTTCCTTTCGCTGAATCCGGCACTGGTGGATGTGAATGTGCATCCGGCGAAACGCGAAGTGCGCTTTTCCAGTGATTACGAAGTCACGGGGGCTGTCCGTTCCGCCGTAGGCGCGGCATTGCGCGCCGCGGAAACTTCGATCATTGATCTGGGGTGTGATATCGCCGCGGTGCCGGCTGGCTCTCCGGGTGCCGGGAGAGTCTCACCTGCGCCGTTTCCCGAGATTCCCGCAGTGCCGTTCGAGTTTCACCGTGAACCGGATTTCTCCGGCATCGACCGGGTGATGGCGAATGCGTTTGTGGATTACACTCCTTCGCTTTTGAAACCGGTTCTTGCGACAGCGGCGTCTTTGCCCGGTTTTGCGACTCCGCAGGAGGAACGGCAGGAAGAATTGAGGCTTGAACGGGATGAGACTCCGGCGATTGCGGAACAGGCGCCGTCTGCGGAAGAGAAGGCGGAACCGCTGGGGCTTCGCCTGATCGGGATTTTCTCCGACACTTACATTCTCGCGGAAAAAGCGGATGGTCTGATTCTGATCGACCAGCATGCGGCGCATGAGCGGGTGCTTTTCGAGCGCATCCTGAAGGGTGTGGACGGCAACTTGTCGCAGCGCCTGCTGATTCCTGTCACCATTGACCTTTCCCGTTCGGACATGGTGTTTCTTTCCAAAAACGCGGAATTTGTGGAGAAGGTGGGGTATGAGATTGAACTGTTCGGGCAGAATACGATCAAACTGAATGCGATTCCCGCCGCATTGTCACAGGATAACGCGGGAAACACCTTCAAGGATATGCTTTCCCGCGCGATTGACAGCGGCAGTTCCTCGACATCGCGGACTGATCTGGAGACGGTTGCCATGAGTGCCTGCAAAGCGGCGGTCAAGGCGAATGACAAACTGACTGTTGAGGAGGCGGTTGCCCTGCTGAAGCAGCTTTCTCTGTGCGAACAGCCTTTCACATGTCCCCACGGCCGTCCGACGATCCTGAATATTTCCACCAGAGAAATCGAGCGCCGTTTCGGCCGCCGGGGATGACTGTGATTCGCCAGACCTGATGATGCAATGACTTTTCAGGAAACGGTAAACTTATCCATTGCTGAAATAGACTCCTGGAATCTTCCTGTTCCAGCGGCATTTGCTATGGAT
>DXVA01000526.1 GCA_019408975.1 Lentisphaeria bacterium
GGCGGGTTTCCTCATCTTCACAGGAACAGATTTCATCGACATATTCTTTTTCATCTTCATATCCATTCCAGCAGTTGTCACGGACAACATCCAGAAAAAGCTGCGGAGTGCCGATATCAAAGGGCGTTGCCGTGCTGATTTTCCGCAGGATTTTCTGTCCCAGTCCCGGAAATTCCGCCTCATAACGGATAATGGCCTTTTCGACGGTAAAATCCGAGGCGTAAGGCGAACCGAGACGAAAGAGCAGTACATAATCGTCCTCATCAGAATCGAACTCCAAGTCGGAACAGCCATGATTGTCAGGTTCCGTGATGAAATCAACCTCAAAATCCAGGGCCTGTTCAATTTCTTTCGGCAATATCCCCGCGAACCACTGTAACAGAGCTTTCTTTAATACCGACAACGGCGAATAATCATTCTTCAGCAACGGTTCAAGGTCGGTATCATGCCCGATCCCGTGAAGGATCGGGAGGATGCGGGACAAATTCCCTTGTGAATATAATTCCGTCGGTAAAGCAAGACGCGGAATCGTTATAAAAGAGGCGGCAGGAACGCCGCATCCAGCGGGATCGACGGCGTATGATTGACCGCATGAATCAGTTTTTGGGTGCATTCTTCACTCTCCACCGGAAATTCATCCGGATTGAGTTCTTTTTTCTTTCTCTGTCCCGGCTGGAAATGCCGGAACAGACGTTCCTCACTTACGGGTTGGAAATTCTTTTTCTTCATCGGAAAGTTCCGACCTGCGGAATGAATTTGTATTCATCGAATCCGTCTGCAGTCTTCGTCGGCCCCTTGATCGTAACGTTGGTCAGTTCCGCGTGAAGCAGAGAGTGGAACTCCGCGACTTTCTGCGGCGTCATCTTCGGATCGGGATCGGCAAGCTGCATTCCGTTGAAAACGAATTTGCGCGGGCGTGCTTCGGTGATTTTTCCATTGGTTTCTGGCATGATTGAATCCTCCATGTTTGTTTTCAGAAAAGGGACAATTCCCCTTGAGCGGCTTTGTTTTCTTCGACCGCCTTCTTTTCGGCGGCTTTGCGGGCGGCGGCTTCCTGTTTGAGTCTGGTTTCAGCGGCTTTGAGTTCCGCTTCATGCCTGGCAGCTTCCTCTTTGGCCTTCTTCTCGGCGGCCTCTTTGGCGGCAAGTTCCAGATAACCGGGCAACTTCTCCGCAATCGCGGTCTGCAATTCCGCGAGCGTGCCATTGACGACCAGCGGAGTCGTTACGCCGTCGCTGACGCCGAGCGCATACTTGTCATCTCCATTGTAAGAGATCACAAGACGGCAGTTCCCGTTTTGCGCGGCGATTTTACTTAATTCCTCAAGCAACATCCTTTTTCTCTCCTTTCCGGGGTTGTTCGGACACAAAAGAGCTTGCGCCGGAAGTTGGGATGAACTTCCGAAGCGCAAGCCGACGAACAATCCGTTTTTCTTACCAGCAGATCAGGTCTTCCAGATAATCCGGTTCCAGACCGTATTCGTCGATGATGTCGAAGCCATCCTCTCCATCCGCGATCCGGTCCAGAATCTCCTGCCGGATCTCGTCAACTTCCTCCTGCGTATAGCCGTCGCGACGTTGCAGGACCTCGTCAAATGTTTCTCTTCCCATTGTAATCCTTTCTTGTTATGGATGTTATGTTTTTCTATAAAGTCGTGAACACGGAAAATTATCAATACATATTTCTCAACTCCTCGGCTTTCCCGCAATCATGGCAAATCCGGCAGCAGTCCTTGCTGTCTTTGCAGAGTTTGCGTAAATTTTTGATGGGCATGAGTATTGCGCAGGACCCGAGGTAGTTGACCTCATGAGACTGCCATGATTCCAGCGCATCCGCCGGGGTATCCATGCTGTCGGTCCGGCGTCCGCAG
>DXVA01000527.1:0-929 GCA_019408975.1 Lentisphaeria bacterium
TGTGGGGAATGTTCGCAGACCGGTTCGGGCGGAAGCTCATGCTGCTCAGGGCGAGTTACGGCGCGGCGCTCCTTTACCCGCTGCTGGTTTTCGCCCCGAATTTCTGGATCATGATCCTGATCCGTTTTCTTTGTTCCTTCTTTTCCGGAACGGTCAATCCGGCGCAGACTCTGCTGGTATGCACGACGCCTCCCGAAAAACACGGCTTTGTGCTCGGCACGGTCAGCACCGCTCTCTGGAGCGGCAACATGGTCGGGTATCTGACCGGCGGGATGATCGTCCATTATTTCGGCTACCGCACCGCATTTCTTTCCTGCGGCGTCATTTATCTTGTCAGCGGCCTGCTGGTTCATTTGTTCGTGCAAGACAATTTCCGGCGCCTGACGGAAAAAGAGAAAAAGGAACAGAAACGGCAAAAGCACTCTTTCCGGGAACTGATGTCCCCGGCAGTACTCTGGCTCCTCTTCATGTTCCTCCTGATGGGAGTCGCAAGACGGATCGAAGAACCTTTCCTCGCCATGCAGGTGGAACTGATTAACGGGATCGGCGGAGCCGCATTCCATACAGGGATCACGAGCGCGGCGGCGGCTCTCGGCGGCATCTTCTCAGGGATCATCATGGGACACCTCTGCGACAGAATACTTCCCCGCAGGCTCGCGCTGCCGGTTCTGCTGGTGAGCGGTTCGGCAACACTCGCGCAGGCGTTGTCAGGCAATATCCAGACACTCATCGCTGCGCGATTCCTCGCCTACCTTGCCGCGGGCGGGCTCCAACCGATTTTTCTGGTCATGCTGACAAAGATCACGGCTCCGGAGCGGCGCGGCACATATTTCGGCTGGTCCGGCAGTTTCAATACTGCCGGCGGCATCATCAGTTCCCTTCTGAGCGGCGGCATCGCCTATTACATCGGGGTCCGCGGCATTTTCATC
>DXVA01000527.1:939-1853 GCA_019408975.1 Lentisphaeria bacterium
ATTTTCATCACCGCCGCCCTGATCTTTTTTCTCATGATCCCCCTGATGTTCCCAACCGTCAGGACAAGCAAAGAGGAATACGTCTGCGATCCGAATGCGACGGGCAGAGATTTGAAAAGAACTGATGCGGCATCATGATTCAAATTCAATGATCGCGCAGGTAAAAAGTTCAGGCATTCCCGTGTTTTTCATCACTTTGAGTCTGATTCGCTTTTTCGGAACGCTTCAATCAGTCTTGCGATTTTCAAACGTTCCGCCCTGATCAAAGCCGGATCGGTCGTATAGTTTCCCGTATTTCCAACAATGGAATCCGGCACGTTCAAAGCTGCTTTCGCCGTTTTAATCAAATCAGCCGGCGCTTTCCTGTCTCCCGTTTCCGCCTGTTCCAGCGACTGCCGTAAAAGAGTATAGTACCAGAGATCTTCCACGCCATCACGGAAATTTTCAATCCTGATTGTAGGAAGCACCTGACGATTCCGCCCCGGCACAAACAGGTTGCCGTCCTCGTTATCCGCTGCAAATGTAGCGGGATTCCATGCAGTCCGGGGCCCTGTGTCTACGGGCGTCTGTTTCCAAATGATCAATGAGTAATAAAGAAAACCATCCGGCTTGTACTTTGCACTCATCATCCCCATCAGAAGACGGGGCACACATGCGGGAACCTCCAGCATCAGAGTCGGTTCCGGAGGTCTCGGAAAATTACAGACATACCACCAGACTTTCTTGTTTTTCTTTCTTAGTGCATCCACCAGTTCCGGCTTTTTCACGTATGTCGTTGCCTGCGGAACCCAGATGTCGATATTTTCAAGTCCGGGAATACCTGCATCCGGAATGCCGGCCGTCGTCATAACCGGCAAGTCCGGATAATTTTTCTTCACAAAACCGAAAACCCGGTTTGTAACCGCATCGATACG
>DXVA01000528.1:0-599 GCA_019408975.1 Lentisphaeria bacterium
AACGGGTGCGGGGTATTGAAAAAATTTTTTGTCGCATCCGCCTGCCGCGGCAGTGGAGGTGTTTCTGCACAACTGTTCGGGACGTTGATGGAACATGCCGTAAAATGCGGTATGCGGAAAATTGTTCTGGATTCACCGGCTGTATGTCGCAGGGCACACGGTTTTTACCGGAAGATGGGATTCCGCGAGATTGCCGCGCACGAACTGCCTGTTCAATATGATTATGCGGATCGTGATTCTCTGTTCTTCCTGAAAGAACTGAGTTGAAGTCATCGGGCGGAATGCGGATTATGTCTGTTGTCCGCCTGCGGATAGGACTGCTTGGACAGGGAGATTTTGCTTTTGGAGGACAAATTCCTCCGTTGAATTACGGCAGATGCAGTGCATCGTCAGCTGATCCGTATTTTCGGGATATTTCTCCGGCGTGCCGCCTCTCCCCCCGAATTTGGCAAATAATGGAAAACAAACTTGACTTTGCTTTCTTTTTTGAGTATATTCTGCCTGTTCAAAAACAAACAGGAGTAAATCTCAATGAACATGCTTTTCAAAAACTGTAATCTCATCTCGCCGGATGTGGAGCTGGACGGCGCCTCCATCCT
>DXVA01000528.1:609-1837 GCA_019408975.1 Lentisphaeria bacterium
TCCTTGTCGAAAATAACATGATCAGAAAGATTTTCGCCAGAGGAGATGCGCTTCCGCAGGCGGATAAAGTGATTGATGTCAATGGCGAAATGACCGTTCCCGGGTTCGTCGACGTTCACTGTCACGGAAAATCCGGCGTTGATTTCAGCGACGCCACGGATGAAGCCATGACGACGATCGGCATCGACAAACTCAAAGAGGGTGTCACGACGTTCCTGCCGACAACGCTTACGCTTCCCGAAGACCAGCTTGCGAAATCTCTCCGGACGGCTGCAAATTATGTCAAGAACGGCGTGAAAGGCGTCAAGCTCGCCGGTGTTCACCTGGAAGGCCCGTTCATTAATCCAAAATGCCTCGGCGCGCAGAACCCTGATTTCGTGAGAGAACCCGATATTGAAATGGTCAAACGTCTTGCCGGAATTTTTCCGGTGAAAAAGGTTTCCTACGCGGTTGAAATGCCCGGAGGCGACAAATTCGCCGCGGAATGTCTTGCGGAAGGCATTACGCCGTCCTGTGTTCACAGCGCCGCGACCTTCAAACAGTTTCAGGCTGCCCATGAGCACGGTCTTCAGAACCTGACCCATTTCTGCAATCAGATGACGCCGCTTCATCATCGCGACATCGGGCTGGTCGGCGCCGGATTCGCCTGCAAGGATGTTTTCATCGAACTGATCTGCGACAAGCTTCATATCTGCCCCGATATGATTTCTCTGATCTTCTCGCTGAAGAACGTGGAAAAGATCCAGCTCATCACGGATGCGATGCGTGCGGCGGGAATGCCCGACGGGGAATCTTCGCTCGGCGGGCTCGCCGTGATCGTGAAGGACGGCGCGGCAAGGCTTGCCTCCAACGGCGCGCTTGCGGGAAGCACGCTCCAGATCTGCGATGCGCTGCGCAATGTTTATGAGATCACGGGGCTTCCGCTGAAAGACCTCATCAAGACAACCTCATGGAATCAGGCGCAGGCGCTCGGCCTTGAAAAGATCGGCAGACTCGCTCCGGGGTATCTGGCGGACATTGTCATTCTCAACAGCAACTTCAAGGTCAAATCCGTCTTCGTTGAAGGCGAGCTCAGATATCAGGCGTAAGGACTGTCGCCGGATTCTGAAGAACGGGGAAAATGAAGCTGCCGGAAAGGTTTCATGCTTTCCCCGTTTTTTATTAAAAAATTGGTTTACTAGTGCGATGCTCTGCATCGCAAAAATGCTTCGTGCAGGACTTTCAGTCC
>DXVA01000529.1 GCA_019408975.1 Lentisphaeria bacterium
ATATAATAATCTGCAAAAGCTCAAGATGCAAGGATTTTTTTTATTTTTTCCTTAAAAAATTGTCAATTTTTCAATATTCTGAACCCGAAACATCCGGTATCGGCATGTAAAACAGAGTATGTAGATCATGCTATCTGCGGGAAAATCAGAAATGTTGAATTTACACACTTTGCCATTTTGAACGCAAAATGCTGATTCGGAATCTGAAACACAGGAAGAAAGAGAGAAAAACAATTTTACCCGGCACATCAGGAAATACCGCGCACAGGTGGAACTGGATTTTCACCATAAAAAAAACGCAGCCCAGGAAGACTGCGTTTTCATATTCAAGCAATCGTCAGAACGAAAACTTATTTGTCATAAGCATGTCCGGCGGAGCCGAGCACATTGATGACCTTGTGAGTGTACATCGCTTTCATTCTGTCGCGAGCCGGTCCGAGATATTTTCTCGGGTCGAATTCGGCAGGTTTCTCAGCGAAGACCTTGCGGACGCCGGCTGTCATGGCGAGACGGGAGTCGGAGTCGATGTTGATCTTGCAGACAGCGGACTTCGCGGCTTCGCGGAGCTGTTCCTCCGGAATGCCGACGGCAGCCTTGAGAGCTCCGCCGTATTTGTTGATGATGTCAACTTCTTCCTGCGGAACGGAAGATGCGCCGTGAAGAACGATCGGGAAGCCCGGAAGTTCTTTTTCGATCGCCTTGAGAATGTCGAATGCCAGCGGCGGAGGAACCAGTCTGCCGGTCTTGGGATCGACGGTACACTGCTCCGGAGTGAATTTGAATGCGCCGTGGGACGTTCCGATGGAAATCGCGAGAGAATCGACACCGGTCTTGGTTACGAAATCGACAACCTGTTCCGGTTTTGTGTAGTGGGACTCTGCGGCGGAAACTTCATCTTCGACGCCGGCGAGCACGCCGAGTTCGCCTTCCACCGTCACATCACGGGGATGAGCGTATTCGACGACTTTCTTCGTGAGCGCGACGTTTTCATCATAGGGAAGAGAAGATCCGTCAATCATGACGGAAGAGAAACCGAAGTCGATGCAGGATTTGCAGAGCTCGAAGCTGTCGCCGTGGTCAAGGTGCAGAACGATCGGAACCGGGCCCTTGCCGTTGCTGATCTCTCTGGAGAATTCAACCGCGCCCTGCGCCATGTAGCGGAGAAGGGTCTGGTTCGCGTAGTTACGGGCGCCTTTGGAGACCTGAAGGATCACAGGAGACTCATTTTCAGTGCAAGCCTGAATGATCGCCTGGAGCTGTTCCATGTTGTTGAAGTTGAAAGCAGGGATTGCGTAGTGACCCGCCATCGCCTTTTTGAACATCTCGCGAGAATTCACGAGACCGAGATCTTTGTAGCATACTGCCATTTTGAAATCCTTTCTTTAAAGGTGAAAAATCTGTCCAGCTACTTTATACGCCAAACGGAAAATTTCAACCTTCGGAACATAAAACTTTCGTAAATTGTAAAACGGCGCGGGATGCAAGGAATACCGCATCCCGCACATCCCGCCATCAACACTCCCGGCTGCTCTTACCGGAACACAATCAGCCGGAACCCCCACGGGGGAACTTCATCCCGCCAGTCGGACTTCAGCGTATAGGAACGTTTCGGGCCCCAGACATCCCTGGCGGACAGCCCTTCCCGGACTCCGAGTTTTCCGCAGTCAAGCTTCACGGCGAGAACTTGAGTCATCAAGTGCGAGAGCTGCGGCAGAACCGCCGACGGGGGGAAAGAATATGAGGGCTGCGCAGGCTGGGCGTGCATAGCACGAAATCCCACGCCGGAGCGGTCCAATCCGCTCAAGGGCGAGAACTTGATTTATCAAGTTCGAGA
>DXVA01000053.1 GCA_019408975.1 Lentisphaeria bacterium
TGACTATGATCATGATCTTTTAAAAGAAAGAACTCTAAAGAGTTCCAAAGAAAATAGCTTTTCTTTGACTCGCTCTAAGGGGAAAAGTTCTTTTGTTCCTCCGACAATCGAAGAGGTAAGAGCCTATTGTTTGGAAAATGGTTACGATGTGGACCCTGAGCAGTTCGTAGATTTTTATCAGTCGAAGGGCTGGAAGATCGGCAAAAGTCCAATGAAAGATTGGGAAGCGGCTATCCGGACGTGGGTAAAACGAGACAACAATTTTCAAAAATGCCGTAATGATTGCGATCTTCCGACTGCTGAACAACTCTTAGCCGCAGGGGGTGAATCATGATCGAGTGCCCTAACACTGAAAAAAGCGTGATGTGCATCCTGCTGACAGAACCGGAATACTTCCGGACTGTTCGAGATTTCGGAATTCAACCGGAAGACTTTAATAGCCCGCTTCTGCGCAAATTGTATGCTCACCTATATAAGAACTTGTCTTATGAGTTTTCAGCAGTCCTAGACGCGTTTCCGTCCAACGATGAGGAAATTATGGCGTTGCTTGACGTTGCGCCCTCCGGGGTAAGGATGCCGGAATGGTGTCGGACGTTGAAAGAATACGCTGCACGTCGAAAAATGGCAGCCGAAGCGGAGAGGCTTTTAAAACTGGCGGAGTCCCCCGGCTCCGATTTTAGAAACGAACTTGGAAAGATTCTGAAAACCGGCGGCGATCAACTTGCCCGGATTGACGGTATGGAAGGGCGCACAATGGTAGAAATCATTGAAGATTACACCGCGCAAATGGATGATCAATCCCTATCGGATGAGGTAATCCCATACGGGCTGCCGCTTGACAATTTCTTACACCATGAACGCAAGGAGATAGTTACCCTGGGAGCCGTTCCGGGGTGCGGAAAAACCAATTTTGCGCTTAGTGTCTTTTTGAATCTTCTGAAAATGAAGCGAACCCCGGCTTTATTTGTGCAGGAAATGAAAACAGGTCAGCTATTGCAACGTCTTACGGCAAACGGGGCAAACATTCGTCTTTCTGATGTCATGGCAAGGAGGGAGCGCGAAAAATGCCGGGAAGCCGAAGCAGCATTAAAGAAGCTTGCTGAAGCAAACCGTTTTTTATTGCGGGGCGCGGGGGATTATCGGCATTCTGCCACGGGGATTTCAAATGAACTGCGAAGATTTCGCGAGGAATCCGGGGGAATTGATTTTGTTGCCGTGGATTATTTGCAGGTACTGACCCCGCCGCCGCATTTAATGAAAAGTGATGACAATCGAAAGGTGATAGATTATAATTTAGAAGCTTTGAAAGAGATCGCACGGGAATTTAACACGCCGATTTTGCTTCTAAGTCAGCTTTCAAGGGCGGGACAGAATGGAGCCCCGAAGCTCACCAGTTTAAAAGAATCTGCACACATTGAGGAGATATCAAGCGCCGTGCTTTTCCTGAAACGCAAAAACGAAAAACCGAATATCCGCGATGATGCGCCGGAAGAAATAACTGTCTTGTGCCCAAAAAATAGAAATGGCCGTCAATTCCAGATAGATTTGCTTATGTATGGGGCCTATTGTCGGTTCAGCGAACATCGTTTCACGGGGAGGGATTGCTATCATGAGTGAATTCGAATTTATTTTCAGGACGGAACCTAGGGCGATGCAGTCTGTCCGTTTCTGCCGTATTGGGGAGCATGTGAAAGCTTACCAATCCCGAAACAATGCGGTCTGGAAAAACTTTATCCGGCTTTCTGCTTCAGAACAGCTTCCGGAAAAATGGCAATCCCTGGACGGGCCGCTTGCGCTCGAAGTTCAATTTATATTTTCTCCGTTACGGAGCTTTCCGAAAAAGACCTTGCAAGCCATTGCCGCCGGGAATCGTGTTTACAAGAGCACGAAGCCGGATTTATGCGATAACCTGCTAAAGGGCTTGTGCGACGCCTTGACAGGGATTTGCTGGCGCGATGACGCGCAGATTTGCAAGGTGAGTTCCTGTAAATATTTCGGGCTTGATCCGATGATCAAACTTAGGGTAAATCAAATCGAAGTTGAGGGGAGCAAGGAGGTGCCGGACTTGTTTAGTTGACAATTGAGGATAAGCGGAAAGCCGTAAAAACGGCAGAATAACGGGTAATGACGCAAAAAGAAGCGTTGACCCATATAACAAGCCGTCTCGGGTTGTTTCAGAAGCCATAGGGGACAAACAATCAAACTATGAGGATTTTATTATGAACGAAGATTTGCAGAAACTGAAAGCAGAACGCGATGATTACAAAAGTCGCTTTGAAGAGCTGAAAATCAAGGCGGAACTTGCGGGAATCATTGAAACGCTGCCGTCCCGGTATGATAAAACCAAAGTTAAAGGGATGACAGATGACAGCATCGAAGTTTTCATACTCGACAAAAACGAGCGCGTTGTCACACGTTCCGGAAAACCGGCGAAAAACTGGATCCTGGAAAGAGCCAACTTGTATGGTTTTACAAGAAATACCCCCGCTAAACAGCAGGGCGAGAATCAGGATTACCGCTTTACTGGCGGCGTGAATCTGGTTGACCCTGAAATCATGGGAAAGTTAACGTAACCGCCCCGTCAACTATCGGAGTTTTTCAAATGCCGGAGCGTGACAACAAAGGACGTTTTCAGAAGGGCAACCATGCCGGAAAGGGGAATCCTTATTTTCAGCGTGTAGCCAGCTTGCGTAAAGAGCTTTACAATTGCGTATCACCAAAGGATATGCGCGCCCTGATTGACGTTCTGAAGAAAAAAGCACTTGACGGGGATGTTAAGGCAATCACGCTTCTTCTTGACCGTGTTCTTGGGCCGTCGGTGGCACTGGATGTTTGGGAACGGCTGGAAAAACTCGAAAAACTCGCGGAGAAAATAGAAAATGCAAGCGAAAATGAATCGACTTGAACGTGTCTTTGCAAAAGCAAGGAAAACGCCGCATAAACCTAAAAAACTTATCCGGCGGGAGTTTTACCCGATGGACACTGCAACCGGTAAATTTGATTTCAGCGCGGAACCTGAAATCATTTACTCAACAGGAATCCCGTTTACACTAAAAATTGAAGACTGAAAGGAAAAACAAAATGAACAACGAACACACAACCGAAACACTTAACCTTGAAACACTTATGGAAAAATGCTTCGCTGTCCAAATGCCGCAGAAGAAGATTGAAATTCCGGAAATCGGAGTTTTTGAAGTCCGGGCGCTGGACGGAGAGGAATCTTTGGAAGTTGCGGGGGCGGCAAACCTGAAAACTAAAACGGCGCTTATTCTCAGGAAAGGAGTTATTTTACCCGCCTTGAACGAGAAAAACGCCGCGATTCTTTACCGGAAAATGCCCGGCGTCGCTGAACGGCTTATCAGCGAGATCAATACGCTGACCGGAGAAGCCGCAAAAATCGGGGAAGCGTCGGAGGCTTTCACCGAAAAAAAATAACCACCCCGACGGGGCAGGCTCTTTTCCGGCTTGCCCTGAATCGGGGAATCTCTCTTGCGGATGCCTCAAAAATACCGCTTCCGGAGCTTCACGCATGGATTGCGTATGACAGGGCTTATCATGACGGGGAATTGCCGCCGGAGCGTTGGGAGCTCTACGCAATGGAAGCTGTAAGGCTTTTAACGGCCATATCGGCAGGGCTTGGAATCAAGGCGGAACAAATCAGCCTGAACGACTGCCGGCTGATGACCCCGGAAGCACGGGAGAAACAGAAGCGGCTTTATTGGCAATGGCTTGCAAGTGATGACGGGCGGAAATGGCTTTCGAGTCCGGACGGTGAAAAGTGGCTTTCCTCCTGGAGCGGCGGCGAATACCTGAACACGCCGGAGGGCGGGGAGTGGCTGCAATCGCCGGAAGGGATGAAGTTCAAGGCAAATCTTGCAAACAGGATTTTCAAGGATGCTGCAAGTTGACAGCTTCGGATATGAAAAACATGAAAGGTTTTCCATGGCAGAAACAGATATTGTAACATTGGCAATCGAGGTGAAAGCGGAAGACGCGAAGAAGCAGCTTGACGCATTCCATAAGCGTTTGAAGGGACTTACTGCGCTTAATCCGAAAATCACCATAGGCGAAGACGCGAAGAAGCAGCTTGACGCATTCGAAAAAAGACTTAACCGGCTTTGGGGGGTAACTATTCCGGTAAGAGTCAAGGGAGCGGAAAGAGCGCAGCGCAGCTTGAACCAGATAAACGGAACGCTTGGCGGGTTATCCCGATTCGCCAAAGGCGCAACGGCGGCGCTTGCGGGAATCTTTACTGTTTCCGCTGTCACGAAGGGCGCATACAATGCAGTGAAAGCCTTTTCCGACATGCAGGAGGAGACGCAGAAATTCGGTATTGTCTTTTCCGATGTAAGCAAGGAAGCAGAAGCCAGTGTAGCGGATTTGGTCAACAATTTCGGACAGTCGGAACTTGCCGCAACGCGGATGATGGCGCAGACGGGCGACTTGCTGAAAGGGTTCGGAATGGCAAGCGGCGATGTAGTAGCATTGTCCGCAGGGATTGCGAAGATGGGTTCCGATATTGCCAGCTTCACCAATTACAGCGGAGGAGCGGAGCAGGCAACGTTTGCATTGACTAAAGCCATGCTTGGTGAAACGGAACAGGCGAAATCGCTTGGCGTTGCAATTAAAACCGATACCCCGGAATTCAAAAATCTTGCGATACAGGCGCAGAATACAGGGGTTTATATTGCGGGGCTTGGAAGAACGTTCAAGGCTTCAACCGCGCAGGAAGCAAAAGCAATTGCGGCAGCCGCTACAATCTATCAGCAGAAAGCGCATGTTCTGGGAGATTTTGCCAGAAATCAGGATTCAATAGCCAATCAGTCCCGGTTGCTTGGAAACCGGCTGCTTGATCTGAAAATCAACATCGGCGCGTTTATTGACTCCGTGATACAGACAAGCCCCCTGATTAATCAGCTTGCCGGAGCTGTAAAACGTTTTTCCGACACCCTGAAAGCGAACGGGGCGCAATGGGGGAAGGACATGCAGATTCTAGGCTTGAATATCGCGGAAGTCGCTTCACAGACAGGCGTTTACCTTGAACCCGTCTTTTCATGGATTGGCGCGGGAATCAAAAATGTTGTTTCAATAGGGAAATGGGCGTTTGACAACATGGTTCCGCTGGTTGAGAACTTCGGAACCGTTGCAACGGCAATCGGAACGGATATTCTCGACTTCTTTCTATTTATCCCGCGTGCGGTTATGGATTCCGCAGAAACACTTGTCAACGGCGGATTTGAAAATCTGCGTTTGATCGTTACCGGATTCGGAAACCTGATAACAACATCATGGCAATCGGCATTCACGGCGGCGGGAAATATCCTTGCTTCATTCGGGCGGAACTGGCGCGGAATTTTCAACGATATGTTTGAAATCGGAAAAAGAACGCTTGCAAGTATTTGGGATTATTTCGCAGCCTCAATCAAAAACATCGGCACAATGGCGGCTTCTCTTGGCTCTAACTTCTGGAGCCTGATTACAGGGAAGAAATCTTTTACGGAAGCAATCGGCGAAGTGCTGAACGACTATACAGCGGCGATGGAAGAAACCGCCGAAAAGGTCAAGGAAAACTGGGACGGGTTCGAGTTCAGCGCAAACTCCAAAGCACTCGGACAGGATATTGTTAACGAAATCGCGGCGCACAATCAGAGAGTTGCGGCAGCGGCGGCGGACGGATTCAAACCCGTTTGGGAAAATACAAAGAAAGTCGCGGGGGAGCTTGGGGACAATCTGGCGCGGAGATTCGGAGAAGTTGGAAAGAATCTTCCGAAGACGTTGAAAGAGATAGGAACAAGCCCGCTTCCGGAATTTGCTTCAGGAAACGGCAGAGCCTGGACGGATGCCGATTACAGGCGGCGCAGATTGAATGAAAACACCGCCTATTATGAAGACTTGCGGAACAAGGTCAGGAACAGGCAGCCGGGAAGCAATGCCGACGTGCAGAACAGCGGAAAAGAGCTTGCGGAATCAATCAGCAGAGTTGCAACCGCCGTTAAAGATGCCGGGAAAGGCTTTGTAACAGCGGCGGAAGCCGTGGAGTATGGAAGCATGGAAGCGGCGAAGCTGGAAAGCAGGGCATATTTTACCAGCCCGTCAACGGATGCGGAAAACGTCATTGCAAGAAGCGGAAACGGCCTTGCGGATGCTATTAACGGTGTGGCAACCGGCGTGAAGGATGCGGGAAAGAATCTGCTTTCTCCGGGGAGAAATCTTGATGGAACAGGAAATCCGGTTACAGGTATCTCTACCGGTGTTTCCAGCGTCAGAAGCTCCGGAGGGAATGTGAATATACAAGCTGTTATGATGCAGCTGAAAGATGCTGTAATTCAGCTGAAAAATGAAGTTGCCAATACAAAGCAAATCAGAAACGATGTAAAGGCGATAAGGCAGGGAATTCCCGGAAACGAATTTGTTTTCGTATGATTTTACAGGGGCTCCCCTTTGATAATTTTATCAATGGATGAAAAACGGTAACAGAAAAACGCAGTTTTCAAATAAAGCGTAAAATCTGTTACCAGCCAAGGGCGTCCATATTGTGGATGACCCACCGAATCCGTGGATTGTAGGAATTGACCTTACCCCCCTTTTCGGGGGATTGGTTTCATACCCACCATTTCGGTGGACACAAATTTTAATTTGCACCTGCCGTTTCCGCAGGTATCACCGTTACGGGGATAGTTGCAGAAGACGGAAAAAAAGAAATGGTTTGTCTGTCTCTTGATTACTTGAACGGGTATGTAGAGGGGGTGCTACATTTTGTAGTATATTTAAATCACTCTGCAAAACTTGCAGGGTGGTTTTTTCATCACCAGAGGGGATACGCAAAAAATGCGTATCTTTTGCAGTGTCCGTTTTGAGCGATTCAACGTGCAGAATCAGGAGCGGAAAAGCCGGTAACAGAAAATAAACATTTTTAAAAAACGCGTTTTTCTGTTACCGGATGCTTTCATTCAATCTAGCTTTTCAGCCTCAATTATTCACCATGCCTAATAAAAGGTAGCGAGGTAAAACATGTATGTAACCGATTATTTGTAACTCTATGAAAAATGGCAAGTTATAAATATTTTTTGGTTTTCTAACGTCGCATAATATACCTTATGTTAAGTGGGCTAGCCTCAAATTAAAATAGGGGTAAGGGGTTAAAGGTCTCATGTTTAATATTTAAAATAAATACTATTGAAAATTATATTGCAGCGTGATATATTCCATTCTCAAAAATGAGAAAGGGTGGAACTATGACGGATGTAGAACTCTTAAAAATTACGCTTAACCGGTTAAATATGACTTACAAAGAAGCCGCTACGCTTTGTGGTATGGGAGAATCAACTTTTAAGAACTATGGAACAGGACTTCACAAGGTAAAGCCGATTGTATGGCGCGTGCTTCTGGAACACGAAGCAAAGGCATATCAGCGGCAGCAGGATATAGCGGAAATGGCGCGGGGGCTTGGTTCGTCCATTCCTGACCCGCACGCCGGGAGGAAGCGACGCGGAAGACCTCGCACTCTGTAAGAAGCTGTTTCGACAATTTGAGGATGAAAAATATGATGTCGGAATTTCCGACGGTATGACCGTAACGGGCATACCTGTTCCTACAAATTGTCGGGGCAGGTGTAACTACCACCCGTAATGGTCGTTGTTCCAAAGGGAGCACGGATGCGGTGTCCCGTTTGCTGTCTCCTGCAAACACGGAAAAGCCGGATTTTCTTTTAGATTCCTCTTGAAAAGTGTAACGGTATAGGTTACATTAAAGCCAAAGGGATAACATTATGATAATCAGCTTTCAGCACAAGGGATTAAAGCTCTTTTTTGAAACAGGCAGTAAAAAAGGGATTCAGGCGCAACACGCGAAACGGCTCCGGGGAATTCTGGATGATTTGGATACCGCAACCGAACCGGGGGATATGGGGCAGCCGGGTTATTGTCTTCATCCGCTGGAACCGAAGAATTCCGGTATTTATGCCGTGAAAGTTTCCGGAAATTGGCGTGTTACATTCCGGATGAACAACGGTAATGCTGAAATTGTAGATTATCTGGACTACCATTAATTGAGGGAGGAAAAACACTATGAATAAAGCCGAAGAGAAAAAAGTGTATCCAGCCTGCCGGATTGAAGATAGAACGGTTTGTCCGTCACACCCCGGCGTAATCCTGAAAGATATTTATTTGCATGATCTGAATCTCACGGTAACGGATTTTGCCGAACGAATCGGAGTTACAAGAAAGACTGTTTCCGCTATCGTGAACGGAAAGGCCAGTGTAACACCCGAAATGGCGTTCCGTTTTTCCGCTGCGCTTGGAACGCGTCCGCAGAAATGGCTTGATCTTCAAAGAAACTATGATATCTGGCATACTGCGCACGATAAAACGTTCATTGAAAAAATCAGCAAAATTGCGGCTGTATGGTAATCCGGACTTAAAGATATTTTACAGGAAAAGGACAACGGAAACGGGATGCCTGTTATATTTTTCTATAAAGATTACAGTGTGAAATTTTGGAGTGCGGAGGAAGAACGGCCGCATGTGCATGCAATCGGAACGGATGCGGAAGTAAAATTCTGGCTTGACCCGGACGGCGTGCATATTGCAGAAGTGAAAGGGAAAATCAACAACGCGGAACTGAATCAACTTTTAAAGGAGATACGGAAACATGAAAGCGAATGTTTTAATCAATGGCGCGAGTATTTCGGCAATTGATGCCGGCGGCTTTACCCTGAATCTGAACGGGAAGCAATACAGGATGAGTTTCAGCAATTATCCCTGGTTTGAATACTGCTCCATACATGAAATACTGAATGTCCGTTCCGATGCTTACGGCGTATATTGGGATGATGCCGGAATAGAGCTTGAACGCGGTTCCGTGGAACATCCCGAAGCATACCCGCTGAAAATGTCAGTAGACAAATGGCTGGAAGAACGCAGGAGAAAAGCCGTCGCAGTGCTCGGAAGTATGATAACTCCTGCGAAAGTAAAAGCCAGCCGCTTAAACGGGAGAAAAAGCGGAAGACCGCGCAAGGATGCCACCGTTCCGGTTTAATACGGCAAGAACTGCTGAAGCCAATTCTGGACGCAGTAAAAGAAACTGCACAGTATGCAGCAGCCCATCCGGTGAACTATGGGTGTTACACCCATGGTTGCAGAAGACGGGAAAAGCAGTTATGGTTCTAACACCCACAACTCATATCTGCCAAATTGGCAGGTATGGACGAAACGTTCACCATTGAAAAGAATATAAAACAGGGGGGATGAAAGATGAAAATCTCGTGCCCGAAATGCGGGCAAAATTACGAAGTTGAAGACCGGTATCAGGGGGAGATGCTGGAATGTATTCAATGTGGACAACAATTCAAAGCAGACATTCTTTCAGAGAAAAATATAGTCAATACCAAAATATCACCTTTAGTTTTTATTCGTGACTTATTCCATATCAAGGAAATACGTAAAGAGCTGAATCTTAAAAACAGAGTTATTGAAGAATACGGCATACAGGACGCCATTCAAAAAGAAAAACAATTGGAAATACTGGCGGGACGCATTGCGGAAAAACAGCAGGAATTTGAAAAAGTCCAGAGAGAAATTAATACCGCGTCCGAACAGCTGAACGCAATGAAAAAAAAGCTGATTGTCATGAACGAAGAACTGTTATTGCAGGATTTCGGACTATATGAGCCTAAATATGATTTTATTAATTCAGAACAATACAAACAGCGTCTTAATTTGATACGGCAGAAACAAAAAGAGATGATTAAAAATAAAACTGCTGTTTCGGGGAATATGAACTGGACTGTAAACGGTAGTTTGTCGCAGGGAAAAAAGATGGTGTCCGATATGCAGAAACTGCTGTTGAGGGCTTTTAACGGAGAATGTGAAGAAATTACAAGTAAAGTCACTTATGCCAACTTTGAAACTTCACAGGAACGGATTACTTCATCCTATGAAGCGATATCAAAGCTGGGGCGTATCATGAATGTTGCAGTAACTTACCCATACTATCAACTGAAACAGCAGGAATTAAATCTGGCGTTTGAATATCGCCAGAAGAAGCAGCAGGAAAAAGAGGAACAGAGGGCAATCAAGGCGCAAATGCGGGAAGAAGCCAAATTACAAAAAGAGATTGAAGAAGCCAGGTGGAAAATTGAAAAGGAACAGAGGCATTATATCAACGCATTGAAAAAGGTTCAGGAACAAATAAAGAAAGCAACTGGCAAAGAAAAGGCAGATTTGCAGGTGAAGAAGCAGGAGCTTGAAAGCCAGCTTTCCGATATTGATAAATCCTTGAAAGATATTGATTACAGGGAGGCAAACCAGAAAGCCGGTTATGTTTATATTATTTCCAATATTGGAGCATTTGGAGAAAATGTATATAAAATAGGCATGACCCGCCGACTTGACCCCACGGAAAGAGTTGATGAACTCGGAGATGCTTCAGTGCCATTTGCTTTTGACATTCACGCTATGATTTTTTCTGATAACGCTCCAGCACTGGAAAGTGCTTTACACCGCGCATTTGAGAAAAGAAAGCTGAATTGGGTAAATCAGCGTCGGGAATTTTTCAATGTCACACTTGACGAAATCAAAAAGGTTGTAGCGGCGAATTATGACAAGACAGCTGAATTTATCGAGACAGCCGCCGCAGAACAGTATCGGATTACAATGAAGATGAAGCAGAAACAGGGGATATTATAAATTTTAACAAAGGGAAAAAATAGATATTCTATGATTCAGCGCTTGACATTTCAAAAATGGGAGCTACTTTAATGGTATCGAAAGAGCGTCTGACAAACGCTTCAAGACAAAAGGAGATTTCCAAGATGATTATTTTAGACTGCATGAAGATGCCCGTAGCGATACGGGAGCGGCTACCTTTTGCGCCGTTTTTGTCAGCTTCTTCATGCAGTCTTTTTTATGCGTCTGACAAACGCAAGGAGCAAAAGAAACATGCAAACACGTTTCGTTGCATCGTTCCCTATCAGGGAAGCCGTCTCCGCTGAATCGGCGGGAAAATCTCAACTTTTTTCAGAAACCCGCTTGAAAACGGCGGCGATTCCTGAACTGTTTTGTAAATGCTTGTCTTTATTTGGCTTGCAGGGCCGGAGAAATCCGGGCGTGACTCTTTACACGTGTTTCAACCCTGCAAGCCTTTTTTGTTGCTCTGAAACGGCAGCAGAATTAAACAAAAAATCCTGATAAAGAGAGGTGCAAAATGACGAAGAACCAGCAAGCAGGAACATCCGGAACAGTGAAACCAAATGACGCGGGATATGTATTATCCCTGCTGGAACGTTTGGAGGCAAAACTTAAGGAAAATGCCGCCGTAGTGAACATCTACCATATTACGGTAACAGGGAACAGCGGCACGATATCCGGAGTAAGCAATGTGGATTCGGAAGACTCGAGGAGCTATCACGGGCAGCCGGTATTCAACGTTGAGAAGAACAGCACTGCCACGTTTCAGAAAGGCGGTACAAGATGACAGATGCCACATTCACCGCTGAGGAAGCCCCCTTTAACAAAATTGTTAACGGGGAACCCGCGTTTTTCGAAGCAGAAGCAGCAGAAGCCATTATTTCCCCGGATGCGTCCGATGAATCAAAGCGCAGGGAAAGACAGTTCCGGCGCATGGCGGCGAAAAAGGGGCTTGTCGTAAGAAAGAGCCGCCGGAAACATGCCACGGATGCAGATGAAGGGCTTTACAGGCTTTCCGATCTGTCCGGACAGGTCATAGCCGGAGCGACTTATAATCTGTCATTGGATGAGCTTTCAAAGATAATCAGTGTCGGGGACACGGTGGCATATGCTGATAATACCGCAGAGAAAGCCGCAGAAGCCACGCAAACGGAAAAAGAAGCCACACCCCATACCGGAAACAGGGGAATACCGGAACAGCAGTCAGAAGCGGCAAAGGAAAAGGATATATTCTTTCATGTTTATTCAGAGCTCATCAACAGTAAATATTTTACTGAAAAAGACCAATCAAACATATTGGAATTTATTCTTAAAGGTAAAAAAAAGACGCTCTGCAATCTCCGGGAGTTTATTCAGAATAAAGATTCCTTTTCCGAAGAAGACAAATGCCGTTATCTGCAATTCATCAATGATTCAGAACGGAAATATAAGGAGGAAGCAGAAAGAAACAAGCTTGTTAATGACTACATCAACATCAGGAAAATGAAGTATTACGGCGAATTCTTCAATGTTGGCGATCCCATATATTCAGGCGTGGAAATGAAGCAGATTACAGAGGATGTAATCAATACCACTTTTAATTATATCATCAATGATTTGTTGAAGCTTCTCGTAAATGATGCTGGTCTCAAGGATTCAACAGGTTTAATCTGCTGTATTTTTGCCGATTATATGAAGAAAAGCAAAACAGGAAAGGTGGCATAACATGAAAGAGTCGTTAAGCTATGATGACGTGAAGCAGATAGTTAATGATAAGATGGAGCTTCAGAGAGAGCGGATAACGCTTTCTCTTTGGATGTCCGGGGGTGCAATTGTTTTTTCTTTCATTGCTCTGCTCGTTTGCATTTGGTGTAAGTAAAATCGGGAACCGGGGGATTTTTCTCCGGCATTTTTCTGTATCGTTGAAAATGCAGCCGGAGCCCTCCGGGGTTCCGGGATTCCGGCATTCACTGAAAAATGCCCGATAACGGAAGCCGATTTGTTGCGAGTCTTGCAAAAGTAAAATGCTGTTTCACGAACACGTAGAAAGCGCTGTTTTGTTTTTATATCCGGGAATTCTGATATTCTTTATTACCGCCATTTTCCCGGGATGCTGATATTTCAACTCAATAAAAGCCGTCAGCCTCAAGAATTTTATATCCGGGAATTATCCGGGAATTTTGATTATCATAGGGTAAAACAAGGCAAAACAAGGAAATCATAAAAAATCCTCAAACCTGCTTTTTTATGTCAGATTTGAGGCTAAATTTCAATTGGTGGTGGGGGATGGATTCGAACCATCGAAGTCAGCGACAGCAGATTTACAGTCTGCCCCCTTTGGCCGCTCGGGAACCCCACCAAAGCTGAATGCTTGAATGGAGCGGGTGAAGGGAATCGAACCCTCACGATCAGCTTGGAAGGCTGAGGTTCTACCATTGAACTACACCCGCAACTCCGTTTGCATCATGGGGCTCTAATTTACTGGCATTATTATAAATTTCAAGCGTAAAATCTAAAAAAAATCAATATTTCTTCTGCACTCAGCAGGAGTATTGCGGCGATATGGCAGTACATCAGCAGGTTACAGCCGTTTTTCGCGGAGTGGACGATCGGGGACGGTGCGGCGGAGAATGGCGTCATCTCCATTGGGAAGGGCGTTTTCCCGTATTTTTCCTGATGAAGCGGCAGAAATAGTTGCTGTCCCTGAAGCCGGACAGCTCTGCAATCTCCGAAAGCGAGAGACGGGGATTCTGCAACAGAGACAAGGCACGCTGAAGACGCAGCATACTCAGGTATTCTGATGGCGAAATATTCATTTTCTTACGGAAAATGCGGAGCAGGGTGGTCCGGTCAAGATTCAGTTCGTCGGACAATGTCTTGATATTCAGGGACGGGTCTTCGAAGCGGGACCTGCAAATCAGGAGGATTTCATGAAGTTTTTCGTTTTCAAAAGTCGGTGCGTCCATCGTGCCGCCCGCGGCTGCCAGGATATTGCAGATTTCACAGAACATGCGGCGCCAGCTGTAAGGGGAACGCACAAGAAGGTGTTCCTCGAAGTTGATGAAGTTCTGGTGAGGGCAGGGGCCCGCGTGAAACGCTGTCCGCGGATATCCGAAAGAGAGCATGAAGCCAGCGGCGTTCGGACCGTCGAAAACGATCCAGCGGTATTCGCATTCCTCGGAATGGACCCGGATCACATAAGGTTCATTCGGCAGACAGTAAATCACATGTTCCGGGCGCAGGATATGGTATTTCCCGTTCCGTTCAAATTCCGGGTTTCCGCGGATTCCCCAGAATAACTGTACAAAATTTTTCTCATCGGCCTTCACTTCCTCTCTGCTGCCCGGCAACCGGATGAAATGCCCGATGGATCTCGGATAGACCGGCAGGTCGATGTTCGGATATTGTTTCAACTCCGGGCGGAAATAACCGTGGCTCTTGTTTTGAGGGCTTTTTCTGTTCATGCATCCATAATCCAGTTTTTACAGCCAAAATCCTGTATTTTTACTCTAATTTAGTGCTATAATAAGAAAAAGCAACCCCAGGGAGGATTTAAGAATGGCTAAAATCGCAATTATCGGTGCCGGCGGAGTCATCTTTGCGCAGAATTTCATCAAGGACATTCTGCTGGACGAACTTCTGCGGCAGAGCGAAGTCACACTGATGGACATTAACCGTGAAAGGCTTGAGAATGCCGGAAAGATGGCGCAAATCATGTCCGCACAGTTCGGCGTGGCGTTCAAACCGGAACTTACGACAGATCTGAAGAAAGCCGTTCGCGGTGCGGATTACGTGATTACGATCTTCCGTGTCGGAACGCTGGAACATCAGCGTCTTGAATATGAAATTCCGGCGCGGTACGGTGTGAAGCAGGTGGTCGGGGATACCCTCGGACCGGGTGGCGTGTTCCGCGGGCTGCGGACTCTGAAAGCTTTGTTTGAGGTGCTGGATGCAATGGAATCGGAATGCCCCGGCGCTTTCCTGCTGAATTATGTGAATCCCATGTCGATGAACACCATCGCACTGAGCAGGCGCGCAAAAACCGTGAAAGTCGTCGGTTTGTGCCACAGCGTGCAGGGGACGAGCATGGCGATTGCCGAATGGCTGAAAGTGCCGCTGGAAAAACTGCATTATTATGCGGCGGGCGTCAACCATCAGGCGTTCATGCTGAAACTGGAGGCGGACGGGCGCGATTTGTACCCGGAACTGCGGAAATGCCTTGACCGTCCGGAAATCTACAACCGGGACAAGGTCAGATTTGAACTGATGCGGCACTTCGGCTACTTTCCCACGGAGAGCAGCGGGCACGGCAGCGAATACAATCCCTACTTCCGCAAACGCGGGGATCTGCTGGAGAAGTTCTGTTCCGTGACGGCGCCGGCTGATCCCGAAGACCATTGCAGCGGCTATCTGATGTCCGCCGGTGTGCCGGGGGCGTCCCTGACTGTCTGCGCCAAGCTTCAGGCGCTCAACGAGAAGAAATTACGGGGACTTCTTGACGGTTCGGAGAAGATCGAAGCGAAAGCAAGCCTCGAATACGGCGTTCAGATCATCCGCGCCATTGAAAAGAATGCACCGTTTTCCGCCAATCTGAATGTCATGAACCACGGTCTGATCCCGACACTGCCCCCCGGCGCCTGCGTCGAGGTGCCGTGCCTGGTCAACGGCGGGGGGATCTTCCCCGCCAGAATTGAGGATTACCCGGAGCAGCTGGCTGCATTGAACCGCGGCATGATCAATGTGCAGATTCTCGGAGCGCAGGGCGCGCTGAATCACAGCCGGAACGATATATTCCATGCTGTTGCCGCCGACCCTTTGACCGCAGCGGTTCTGGGGCTAGATGAAATTCAGGAAATGACGGACGAACTGTTCGACGCATTGGCTTCGGAGATCGCCCCCGCGTTTTTTGAATGACGGAGACTGTGTTCGGTGCAGAGTCCCTGAGCGGATGGATTCACCCGCAAAAACGGAGCTTTCCATTTCTGCGGGTGATTATTCCGAACCACCTCTTTTCCTTAAGGAAATCTGCTGGCTTAAGAGGCTGTTCTTCTGTCCTCGCGCGTCAGGGGGTTACTTCGCCGGTTTGTTCACGGGAACTGTCTCTGCCTGAATCAGTTTCACGTCGTCGATCCAGACCGCTCCTTCCGCCTTGCGGAGAATGAAGTTTATGAATGGTCTGCTTTTTGAACCGGTATTTCCCGGCGTCCGGAATCGATGCTCCATCCGGGTCCACGGACAACTGCCTGTAAATTGGATTCCATAGGCTGCCGGATAATACAGTGCCTTGCCGCTGCCGGGATCAATCCGCACGTAAAAACCGCTCCACTTGGGCTCAAGTCTTTTCACATCCTTCATTTTTACCAGAAATGAGATTACGTACTCCGTATCGGGTTTCAGCGGCACATATTGGCAAAGAGTGTTGATTGAACCTTCCAGACGGGCCGATGAGCCTCCGGAAACAAAATACCTCTCATCACGGTTAAATCTTTTGGATGCGCTGGTCCATTTACCCCACCAGTAACGAGTCTTTTCCGTTGCCGGAGTCGAAAAACTGCCGTCTGCGATAAGGTTGTTCGCAGGTTCCCGCGTAAATACCAGTTTGCCGAAACGTGTGATATCGCCGAAAGAACGCGCGAAAGGACTCCAGGAATAGTGGGGGGTGCCGATTTTTTCTCCGTCCACTACACGGTGTCTTGTGAAATTCGCCAGGACGCTGTCCCCTGATACAGGTTCCATGGACTTGCGCGGCGGACGGATTTCCGCCGTCCACTTTTTGCCGGGAATAACAACTGTTTTCACTTCGGCGCCGCTGTTCCATGAAAAATCGTCTATACTGTTGACGGCACGCAGATCTGCCAGATCACCGCGTGCGTTGATCATGAGCTGATAGTAACGCATACGGCTGCCGTCGGGGGAAAGGAAGATCTCCACATCGGAATCTCTCCATAGTTCCGGTTCATCAAATTTGCGTTTGCCCGCAACAGGAATGCCGGGTTCTTCACATTCAAAGGCAAAATAAAAATTATCCCGGTCGCGCATTGCGCGGACAACAGTTTTTACTTCCGCAGGTTTTTCCCCGCCGAGCGGCGAGAGGTAAAATGCCGTTGCATTCCGCCATGCGGCTTCATCCGGAAGACCGTCAATGCTTACTTCGCCTGAACGTTCCGGGCAAAAGGCTTTCCAATGATCGGTGCTGTTGCTGGCTTCCTGAAATTTTTTGAGTTGTTCGAGAAGCGGCATGAACATTTCTTTGCGCAGGAATTTCACCCGTTCGAGATATTCCGGCGCTTTTGCACACAATTTTTCAGCCTGATCAAAAAGCCCGTTCAGACGTTTGATTTCCATCGGGGAATAAATGTCGCTCCAGAGCTCCAGTTCAGAGGGATATACCGTTTTGGGCCCCATTGGAGTTTCCATTACGTTCGCCGCGATTTTCATCCAATTCCGTTCGATGGAATCGAAATACTCCTTGATCGGTTTTGCAGCCGGTCCATACATGATGTGTGCATGTTCGTTCAGAAGTTTTTCCACATCGGCATTCGGATTCCACATGATTTTTCCATAGACATGAAACATAAGATAATTGAAGATCACATAATCGCTTTCACACTCAAAGTAGATACCGAAAATATGAGGTGCAACCCGTTTTGTGAAGCTTGCCGCCGCTCTCGGTGTGGTGTGTGGAATTCCGGGAAACATGCCGTAATATTTGCCGGGATAGGTCCACAGCCAGGTTTTTCTGCGGAGTTTCTTTTGCCAGTCCTGAAGGAGTTTGTTGTCCTGTTCGCGCAATGTGGGATTTCCTTCGTTCCATGGGCCGCGAAGCGCCAGCATGACCAGCAGATTGTCCGGGATTTCCACTTCCGGGATCGGCCGGTATTGCCCATATGCCATGGTGGTCAGCCAGCCGGTTGCACCGGATTTTTTCACCCCATTGCAGATATCGGCAAAGAAACTCCAGATGTAATTGCTTTGTGCCTGTTCCGACCGGGAGAAATGTTTCCAGCACTCAGGGCAGCGGCAGAGATAGCAGGAATCGTTCGGCATGATATTGAAACAGGGCAGACCGGGAGGACACAACCATTTGCTCCAGCCAGGTTTGTCATTCCATTGGCGTATGCCGCGGACGGATGCCGGCTCGCCTTTCAGGAATGAAACGGCATCCGCAATGATCTCCTCTTTTATGGCGCTGGAAAAACAGATCTGGCTTATGTCATGCCGTTCACTCCGTCCCATGATCCGTTTTCCCGCTCCATCCAGCGCAAAATATTCCGGGTGTTCTTTCCCGAAGCGGTATTGGTAACCGTAATATGCCAGACCATGGACATTGGGAATCATGAATGTCTCGTATCTGTTGCGCAGTTTATTCAGCACTCCGCCCGTTTTTTTCCAGTCGGCTCCCTCATAATAATGAACCGGACGGCCTGCATGGTTGTTATCTGTGAAACGCCGCTGAATGAAATCCGGACGGTCATAAATGTCGATTTCAGGCAGTGCCCAGTCTTTGCGTCTGGGAATGACAGTGCCGATTTTCCCCGGAAAATAGTAGCGGATTCCGGCAAAGCGTTCAAGAAAATCATAGGTGCCGAAAAGGGTTGCCCTCTCGCCGCCGCCGGGCGTGACGATGGCGCGCCTGGGGTCCAGTTTCGGATCATCCCGGCCGATAATAAGGACGGTTTTTCCGTGCGTAAGGATGACAAAACCGTCGCGGTCGAAATTCTTCAGGTCGATTCCAAGCTTTTCTGCGAGTCCGGCGTCTCCTATGAC
>DXVA01000530.1 GCA_019408975.1 Lentisphaeria bacterium
TATTCCTGCGTGACAGGATTGGAGAGCTCTTTCGCGATACTTTCCGCCTGTGCTTTGTCGATGTCCGCGGAGATCGTGAAAACGTCTCTTGTCCGGAGCCCTTTCACTGCGTCGGAACCTGTAAAATTTTTGATGGAACGGAGCACCGACTGCGCTCTCGAATCGCTCCACTTGCTTTTTACGGCAATCTCTATTCTGAAGTCCATAGTCCTGATCCCTGTAAAATAGGTTAAAAATTCAAGTGAAAAGATACAGCCGGAAATGCTTTTTTTCAAATGCCAAACACTTTTTCGGGTAAAATAATTCAGAGATTCGTTTCATAAGGCACCTTTGAATCGCGGATGTTCCTTTGTCCGGCGATTTGACAATTTCCGCAGGCCGGTTATATTTCCTGCCGGAAACAGGAAAGGCAGGTCAAATGAAATTATTATTCTTTTCGGATGTGCATGGATCGCCGGAAAGCCTGGATTTGCTTTTGAGGCAGGTCGAACGGCTGGAACCGGATCAGCTTATTCTGCTCGGAGATGTGCTTTACCACGGACCGCGCAATCCGTTGAAAGCGGATTATGCTCCCCCGAAAGTTGTAGAAATGCTCAACTCCCGCCGGGACCGGATGATTGCCGTTCGCGGCAATTGCGACTCGGAGGTGGATCAGATGCTGCTCGAATTTCCGCTCATGGCGGATTATTCCACCGTATTTGCCGACGGGCGCCGCTTCTTCCTGACACACGGGCATCTCTGGAATCCGGAAAAGCTCCCGCCGATTCCGCCGGATTCTGTTTTTGCATTCGGGCATATCCATCTGCCGGTACTGCGGAGAGAAAAGTCCGGGCTGACAATATTCAATCCCGGCTCCATATCGCTTCCGAAAGGAGGGAATCCCCCGTCATTCGGTTTTTACCGGGATCATGTTCTTCAGATTCTGAATCTGGAATCCGGCGAAGAAATGGCGGGTCTTTCTCTCTGAAAGCGAAAACCGCCCCCCCCGCCCGCAAACGGGAGCTGACGGGGGAATGCCGTGTCCTGCTCAACCTGCCGGTTACAGATCCTCGACTTTCATCGACTGCATTGCCGTGCCGCGGCGCATGACCCATGCGGCAAGAACGACTGTGATGATTCCTCCGCATGCGTAGGCTGTCGGAAGATCCAGACCGACGCCATAGGGGAGAATGGCGGAATGCCTGGGGGAGGTCCAGAGGATAAATGTCGTGACGATGAACGTCATGAACATCCCCGGCAGGAGCGTGACCCATGCCGGTTTTTTCTGCATGACGAGCCAGACGGTCGCTCCGAGAAGCGTCGATGCTCCGAGCACCTGATTGCCCCATGCAAAGTAGTTCCAGAGATTGTTGAAGGATTTCGCACTGCTGTTCGACCACCAGAGCAGAAGCGCCACGATCACGATGAGCGGAACGCAGATGCCGAGGCGTTTTTTGAACGGTTTCTGGTCGATTTTGAAGATTTCCGCAAGACTCAGGCGCAGGCTGCGCATTGCCGTGTCGCCCGATGTGATTGCAAGGATGATGACTGCGATCAGCGTGATGCCCCCCATTCCTTTTCCGAGGAAAGTCTTGGTGATGAACTCAAGCGCAAGGTTCGGGCTTTTTGACATGAGTTCCGGGAACATGTTGTAAATGGCGAGTCCGCCCGCCGCCCAGATCATTGCGATGATGCCTTCCACGATCATCATGCCGTAAAAATTACGGCGCCCATGACGTTCCGTTTCCATGGTTCTGGCGATAATCGGCGACTGTGTCGCATGAAAACCGGATGACGGGGGATTCCCTCCTTTCGGAAGCGATATGGAGCC
>DXVA01000531.1 GCA_019408975.1 Lentisphaeria bacterium
GGGCATGGGAGACGGCAGAGTGCTTCCTCCGATGGAACCGCTCCTTGCATCCCGCGCCGCACCGTGCCGGAATTTGAAAAGCGATACAGCTTTGATATAGTTTTCATTCGTTTCCCGGTTGGTATCTCCGGCAAAAATGGCGACAGAGGGACGTGCAACTGCGGACAACGGACGGAAATAATTGGAGTTGTTGCCCTGATTGTCTCCGAAATACCCGCTGAGAAACAGGTTGATCCCGAAATGGAATGCAAAACCTTCCGTGGTTCCGGTCTTGAAGCTTTTCGGTTCCGCCGGACACTCAAAAGAGTTTTTAACCGAAGGGCGAAGGAGGTTGCTGCCGGAAAAATAACCGTCATATTTCAAACCGTAAGGGGAACGCCCCGCCGCAGCCCGCGAAGCAGAGTCGTAACCGGGATCGCCTCCGTAACTGAGCATCAACTGCCAGACACTGCTGCTTCCCCCTTTCATTTTTCCGGGAACGATCCAGTCCGCATTGTCGCCGGAATAAAGCCCCTGCGCCAGGCCGATCTGTTTCTGATTGCTGCGGCATGCAATCCCCTGCGCGGTCTGTTTCGCCCTGTTCAGCGCAGGCAGAAGCATACCTGCCAGAACAGCGATGATCGCAACAACAATCAGGAGCTCTATCAAGGTGAAAATCCTTGTTTCCGCTCTTCTGCCTTCCTGTTCTCCGTTCCTGTTTTTATCCGGCAATTGTTTCATAAGATTCCTCCATACTGTTTTTATCTCATTATTCCCTGCTCTCCTTAAATTATAATCATTTATCCATTTTCATCAAGAGTGTTTTGTATCAAAAAAATACCGTTTTTGTATCATTACGGTATTGAATCTCTGAAATCACGCTGTATTTTTCCAGAAAAAGGAGGCTGGGCGCATGTGGAAAGGAATCAATCTGCTGAAATCATCGAGAATGATCGATTTTCCATTCAAAGTAAGGTCAATCGGCAGTACTCAGATGGAATTTGCCCACGAAACCATGCGGGTATTCCGAACGGATCATGTGGAATTCTGTATCCGTATCAGTTCCAGGGAGAAATTCGCGCACGACCAGATCAACGGAGTCCGCTACCGGACACGGTTCCCGCATCTCATCGTAAAAATGCCTTTTGCGCAGCACTGCTATCAGATGAAAGAACCGCGCAACGCCGTCGATTTCTCCTATACGCTGAAAGACATGGAAAACCTGCGGAAACTCGGGTTGCTCCCCGAATCGCCGTTCACGGAATTTACGATGACACCGAACCTCGACCTGATGCTCCGCCAGCTGCCGGAACTGATGGAGCATTCGCAGGAATACAGCATCGTCGACCGGATCGACCTGCACTGTTTCCATATTCTGGAAGAACTCTTTTTCATCAGGAAAATGTCGAAGACGGACGAGGACCCGGTCGAGAAAAAAATCCGGCAGATCGCCTCTTTTTTCCAGCTGCATTTCATGGACGAGATCAACATGGACGAGATTGCAAAACGCAACGGAATGTCCCGCTGCACCTTTTTCCGCCACTGGAACAAATATTTTGAAGACACTCCGGCGCAATATCTTCTCAAATTGAAACTCCAGTCCGCCGCGGACACCCTGCTCCACTCGAACAGCAAGGTATCCCATATTGCGGCGGCGCTGAAATTCCGCAATCCGGCTTACTTCTGCGAGATATTCAAGAAACACTTCGGAGCTACGCCTCTCCAGTATAAGCACAGGAAACAGT
>DXVA01000532.1:0-630 GCA_019408975.1 Lentisphaeria bacterium
TTCTGATTCTTCAGGAGCTGATGGTTCTCGCTCGCCCCGTGAATATCCACCAGAACCTCCCCGATCCGGTGCAGAACTTGAAGCGTCACCGGCGACTCGTTCACAAAATTCCTGCTGGAAGATGCGGTAATGACGCGGCGCACCAGCAGGTTTCCGGCAGGATCGGATTCGATTTCCGCCTCATCCAGAATCGCCTTCACGCGGGATGCGGAACCGCCGCCGACAAAAAACTCGCCGGACACCTCGCAGCGGTCGGTTCCGATACGGATCGCCGACTTGTCCGCGCGCCCGCCAAGCAGAAGCCCGACTCCGCCCATGATAACCGATTTCCCGGCACCGGTTTCTCCGGTGATCACATTGAATCCCGGCCCGAATTCCATATCCGCCTTGTCAACAAGCGCAAGGTTCTTCAAACGCATCCACTTCAGCATGTTTTCCCATATCCTGTTTGAATGTAGCAATGGCAGTAATATAATTCACCGCGGGGAAAAACCAAACGAAAAAAAGAGAGATTCCGCCCCTTCTTCCTATTCCGTCTCCACGCTCCAGTGCTGAAACGCGGGAGTCTCATACGGATGCGCCTCCTTCAGCGCCGCAATCACTTCACGGATTTTCTCCTCCGGGCAGATC
>DXVA01000532.1:640-1723 GCA_019408975.1 Lentisphaeria bacterium
CCCGCGCCCGCAGGACTGAAAACAGCAGCAGTCGTAATTGCCGATCCCGCCGGCGCCCGCGGCGAACATCGCATCCTTCACGATTCCGGCATGGGTTTCCGGGACATAAACATCAATTCTTCTGTATTTCATGGAGTCAAAGCCTCTCTTTCCTGGAAAAACAGCGTTTTTTTGAAAGAAATATACCCTGAAACGCCATTTTTAACAGTCCGGAAGTTGACAGAATCAATAAATTGTGGCAAATTACCGCATGTAAAAATATAAAACAAGGAGACCCACAGTGAAATTCATCGGCGACAAGATAGCCATCGGCGATATTCCCGCAGCGGATATCGCGGCAAAGTTCGGAACCCCCACTTATGTTTACGACGAGCAGAAGATACGGAAAAATTACCGCCGTGCCTTCAATGCGTTCGCAAAACATTATCCCGACTTCAAAATGTTCTATGCTGTCAAGTCCTGCAACAACCCGGCAATCGTCAATATCCTGCGTCAGGAAGGCGCCGGAGTCGATGCCGCCAGCGTCAATGAAATCCTGCTCGCAAAACATGTCGGGCTCGGCGGAGAAGACGTGATGTTCAGCGGCAACTTCCTGTCCGACGACGACATCAGGCAGGGACTGGAAAGCGGAGTCATTTTCAATCTCGACGACATCTCCCTCCTGCCGCGCCTGCTCAAATTCGGCAAGCCGGAAATCCTTTCGTTCCGTGTCAACCCCGGTTACGGCAAGAGCAATGTGGGCGAATTCGTCACGAACGCCGGCCCCAACGCCAAGTTCGGAATTCATCCGGACAAGGTCATGGAAGCCTACAAGCTCGCAAAAGAAGCGGGAATCAAGCGTTTCGGCGCGCACATGATGACGGGTTCCTGCATCACGGACGCGGAATATTTCCCCTTCGTGACAGGTCTTCTGATGGACATCATCGGCAAAACAGGCAAGGAGCTCAAGATCGACTTCGAGTTCATCGATCTCGGCGGCGGGCTCGGCATCCCCTACAAACCCGGCGAACCGGCGCTTGACCTCGAAAAAGCGGCGGAGCTGACCGCAAAGATGTTCCGCGACAAAGTGGCGGAATACGGGCT
>DXVA01000533.1:0-1288 GCA_019408975.1 Lentisphaeria bacterium
CCGCAGGAACGCCTGTCGGCGATCCTCGAACAGTTGAAAAGCCGTGGGTTCGATACCGGCAAACTTGAATATCCGAAGCAGGAGGCGGCGTCATGTTCCGGCGCGAAGTAGTCGTAAATGACCTGATGCAGAAGAACCATGTCTATTTCCTGACGGAACTGCCGGGCAGGAATTTCCATGCGGGCTTTCAGCCGGAACTGACGCCGAAGGAAATGCTTGCGCTCGGTGTTTTCGGAGGGAAATACATGACCGACTGCACAGAGGAGTTTCCGGACGACTGGTTTGAAAACGCCAGGCTCTGTCATGAACGGCACGACCCGGAACTGAATTTCTTCCATGTCGAAGCCTCACTTCCGCTGTCCGTCTGGCGCGCAAAGGGCTGGATATGGGATGAAGACCCGCGCGGCTGGTTCCAGTGGTACTGCCGTTATTACATGGGGCGCCGCTGTCCCGATGATGAACGCCAGATCAAACGCTGGCGCGCAATGATCCGCCACGTGGCTCAGATTCACTGGAACTGCCGCGCCGATGATCTTTCCTGCCGCAGAAAACAGAGGCAGGCGCTTCTGAACTGGGCATATGACAGCCGCCGCATGTGAGTTTATCAAAAAAAATTGGTTTCATAGTGCGATGCTCTGCACCGGGGGTGTTCGTTCTCCGTTTTCGCGCATCGGGAATCTTACAGTGTGATGTCCTTGTGATTGTGGGTGGCCATCGCATTCTCCTCGATCATCTGAATCAGCATGGCGTTGATGGTTCCGACGAGATGCCCGGATATGAAATAATTCTTTCCCCGGATGTTCTTTTCAAACTGCGCCATCCTGTTTTCGCGTAGTTTTTCGGCAAGCTGCCTTATATCCTCATCCGTGAAGTCGCTTTGAGGACTTTTTCTGCCGGACAGCAGAACGATCCGTCCCTCATGGACCGTTACCGCGTTGCCGTTCTGGTCCAGCAGGTAAAGTTCATGAACGGGGTCCATCTCATTCGCCTTGACGAGGGGTGCGAGCAGGCGTTCCAGGCGCAGTTCAAGTCCGGCGATTCCGAGAAAATCTCCGTTTCTGGCAAACATCGGATAACGGCAGCTGACACGATGTGAGTCCAGCACTCCCTTGTAGGGGGCGGTCCATATGATTTTACGGTTCACTCCGGGATTCACAAAAGTGTTCCAGCATTTGCGGAATGCCGCTGTTTCCGGGTTGTCATAGGTTCCCGGGTAGACGTAACGTACGCCGTTCGCCCACATGACGAACAGGCGCTGGATCATGCTCTTGTCCCCCAGAAGTTCCTG
>DXVA01000533.1:1298-1707 GCA_019408975.1 Lentisphaeria bacterium
TTCTGAGCTTCATTGATGCGATGGCTGGTCAGATCGTAGCTGATCACTTTGTTGCAGGTTGCGACAAATTCCCTGGCGTCGAGCAGGCGCAGTTGGATTTTCGAGGGTTTTTCAGGCAGCATCCGCATCATGTAAGCCAGATTGACCGGATTCGGGTACAACGGCGATTTGATCATGCCGGGAGGAGACGTTTCCGGGTTCTTATAGTCCTCATTGCTGTAAAACTTCGAACGGATGGGGTGCGGGGCCTGAGCGCATTCCTGTATATCCTCGATCAGGTTGTCGGCAAAGATCAGCAGCTGAGCCTGCGACTGAAGTATGTTCTTTTCCACAGCCGTAGCAAGAATATCCGTGTAACCCTGCAGTTTCAGGCGGCGCATCGTGTTGACCGTCCGCAGTTCATTGTCAC
>DXVA01000534.1 GCA_019408975.1 Lentisphaeria bacterium
CAGAGCCTCGGCAGCGAGTGGAGTATTGCCGGTATCGGTGATTTCAACCATGACGGAATCGACGGCGTCGTATTGCAGAATGATGCCGGTTATGCCGGCATCTGGCAGCTTGACCGCAACGGCAACCTGAGCTGGAGTGACCTCGATGTCCTGAAAGAAGGACAGGAGGTCGTCGGCACCGGCGACTTCAACGGCGACGGCTTTGATGACGTTCTGCTGAAGCTGGGGAATTATTACGGCGCGTGGACGGTCAGTGACGGCAAGTTGTCCGGCTGGATGGGGCTCGGCACGCTTGAGGATGGCAGTGTCCTTGAACAGATCGGCGACTTCAACGGCGATGGAATTGACGATCTGCGCGTGCGTTCCGTAAACGGCGACCTCGGTGCCGTCTGCGTCCTCGGCGAAGACAACCTCCAGTGGAATTATCACATCAGCGTCGGCAGCGAGTGGCAGACGAATCTCGTCTCCATCTGAGTGATGCTGTAAATGAAAACCATTCCCCCCGGATACGGATGACGTATCCGGGGGATATTGTATGACCTTATGAAAACAAAAGAGTTTGTCTCTTTCCCCCCTGTATGTTCTGACCGGAACGGTTTATAAGAAAAACAGGTTTAATAGTGCGTTGCTTTGCATCGCCAAAATAGCTTCGTGCAGGACTTTCAGTCCTGCCGCGTTCCAGTTGCGTAAGCTGGTCGCCGGAGGCGAAATTCTCCGATCCTCCGCTGCTTGCGGCGGGGCAGTTCATTTTGAAATGAAAAAGTTCCCGGGGAGAAGCTTTCTTATCTCTTACGGGAAGGGCTGCGATGCTCCGACCGGAAAGTACGGGGTGTGATCGCGAAGGCTTCGCGGAACTTTTTGCAGAAGTAATTGCTGTCGTAGAAACCGCAGCGTGCGGCGATTTCACTGATGGTGCTGTTACTGTTGATCAGCAGATCGGATGCGTGCTGAAGGCGGATTCGCATGAGATAGTCCACTGGACTGCATCCGACCGTTTCCCTGAAATGACGGTGGAAGCTACGCTGTGACATATGGGCGATCCGCGCCAGTTCCTCGACCTGAACCGCAGCCGCAAAATTGCGGTTCATGTAACTGACGGCATCGCCGATCAGAAAATATACCCGCTGTTCCGGGATTTTGTATCCGCTCATGCGGGATATCCGGACAAGAATTTCCATGAACAGCGCAAGGCTGTAAAACAAATTCCCCGGCCTGCAGTTCTTCAGTTCGTCTTCTAGTCTGCGGATCATCTGAACCGTTTCCTGAAGATTCCGCCCTTCCAGATGTGCAACGGGTTTGGCTGAATTCTGCTGTTTTCCGTGTCCGGGGAAAAAGATTCGGAACAGCGGCATGGAATACCCGTCCAGTATCGGCAGGGAAATTTTTGTGCGGTCATAAACCAGATTGATGATTTCCATATTTTCCGTATGGTCATAGGCATGGGAGGCACCGGGATGAATCACCAGCAGATCGCCCGCTTCAACCGAAATATTTTCAGATTCAAGGATATGGCGTGCACTGCCGCTGATGATGAGCGCGATTTCCGAATATTCATGGTCGTGAAAAAGGCGTGCCGGATGCAGTCCCGCCTCCCTGTGGACAACCCACAGCGGCAGTTTCCCTTCTGAAATGTAACTTCTGATTGTGGAGTGATAATTGCGCAACATTGTAAAAACTCCATTTTGGCGGTATTATACTATAAAAT
>DXVA01000535.1 GCA_019408975.1 Lentisphaeria bacterium
CTGCTCTTCTGTTCTTACTTCCAGGGGGAAAATGAAAATTTTCACACTGATCGAGCTCCTGATCGTGATTGCGATCATCGCGATTCTGGCGGCAATGCTGCTGCCTGCATTGAATAACGTCCGAAAACGCGGATATGCTGTAAAGTGTATTGCCAATCAGCGGCAGTGTTTCCTTATGCTGCAAAATTATGCGGATGACTTTAATAATTATTCCATTACGGCATCTCAAATGATACCGGGATATTCCGAAGCTCAAGCATGGGGGAGAAATCTTTCTTTCCTGTACAAAAAAATAGATTTGACCGACAAGAAACAGAACGAGTTTTTTTGTCCGTCAAATAAATTTTCCGATACGCCAGCATACTTGCAAACATACGGTTTGTGCGGAAGACAGGCAAAACTCTCTCCAATTACTTGGGATGGAGGTTCCGGGTATCACGGATATATTCTTTCACGGCTTCACACTCCTTCCGACTGGGGCTGGATTGGAGATACCTGGCTGACCAGTCATCAACGCTCTGACTTTTATCTTGAGATTCTGAGCAGTGACGGGCATATTGGTCTGCTTGATTATCGTACAACCTCAATTATGCGCGGACTTTCCTTGATTCATAACCGGAACGCCAATGTATTGATGGTTGACGGACATGTGGCTGCACTGAATTCAACAATGGTCAATGAATATGCACTGCGACCTTTTACGAATGGTTCCGGGTATCGACAGTGGGGACGTTTCTATTATTGTATGTTTCAGTAAGAAAGGATGATGACAATGCAACGAAACATGATGTGCAGAACTTTAGCGGGACTTGCGGGAATGATTGTTTTTACTGTAAATTTATGCGGCGCAGAATATGATTTTACCAAGGGGACTCTGCCTCGCGGCGTTATTGGCACCGACAGGCAATTATTGAAAGACAGGCGTTTGGATAATTATCTGCCGCAGTTCCGAATCGTTGTTGATGAAGACGTGAAAAATAAGGATACGTTCACCATCTCGGTTTGGTTTGCGCCCAATAAAAGAATACGGAATTCTGCACCTGAGGCATTGGTTTTCGGCAAAACTCCATTTGCACCGGAAAATAATCTTGGCTTTTTTTTCGGGCTGAACAAGACCAGATTAGAATTTAAATGGTGGAATCATCAGTCATGCAAATATAATGGAATCTGCTCCAGAGGAGACTATCTTCCGGAAGCGAATCAAATTTCTCCTGTTGAGAACCGCTGGAATTGGGCTGTTGCGGTAGTTGAACCTTCTTCCGTGAAGCTGTATCTGAACGGAGTATTAACGGCAGATCTTCCGCTGTCCCATACCGTGAAGATTTGCGATGATACTTTGAACCTCGGATTTGCCCAGTTTGGAACCCGGTTTGCAAATCTGTTTCGCGGAGCTTTTGCAAAAGTTTCCATCACTCGGAAAGTGCTTTCCGGAACAGAAATCAAAAAAATATGGAGTTCGGAATCGCTGAAGGACTGTAAACCGCTTCCTGAAATCAGGCATCCTGATTTTGATCCCGATTTCAAAAAGGTTTTACCCCGAACCGCTGCATATGCCAAAAACATTTCCCGAACTGCCGGAAGTATGGGCAGTACCGTTGCGAATATCACCTTCCCGCAGGGAGAAGCACAATTATTCATTGATGGAAAACAGGTCAATCCAATGATGTTCATGCCGCGACCCGCGGC
>DXVA01000536.1 GCA_019408975.1 Lentisphaeria bacterium
GGCGGAGATTATCCGCCACCATGTTTCCGGGCATATGAAAGTGGCGCCGGAACATCTCCACAAGCGGGTGCTTGCGCTGATGCGCAAGGGGCAGCCGGGCGAGCTGGAGGAGTTTATGAAGATTTTCGACCGGATCAGCCGGGAATGCGGCAAGGAGCAATACCTGATTCCGCTTTTCATCTCAAATTTCCCCGGCTGCACCGAGTCGGAAATGAAAGTCGTCGATGATTTTCTCGCTTCGCACAACTGGAGTCTGGAGCAGGCGCAGGATTATATACCGCTGCCCCTCACGATGGGGGCGGCGATGTATTATACCGGCAAGACACCCGACGGAGAACCGATTGTGGTGAACCGCGGGCTCCGTGAGCGCCGGACCCAGTTGACGATGCTCAAGCATCGTCGCGACGGATACCGGAATTACGAGGGTGAAAGAAAGAACGGCGGCGACAGGAAATTTCACGGTGGCGGCAACTTTCATGGAAAGAGGCGTTCGCCGAAAAAGCGTTGAATAAATTGATCTGTCTGCAAGAATGGAAGGAGTGTTGACATTGAAAGGCATTGAAGCGAAAGAGGCATTGGAGCTGTTGAAGGATACATCGCAGGTTTCCCTGATGGAACTGCTGAGACGCGCAACCGAAGCGCGCGAAAAGTATTCCGGAAATAAGATTAAAACCTGTTCCATTGTGAATGCCAGATGCGGGAATTGTACGGAGAACTGTGCTTTCTGCGCACAGTCGGCACGGTCCGCCGCGCCGATCAAAACCTGGCCGATGCTTTCCGCACAGGAGATTTTCAAGGCGGCGGAAACGGCGGAGCGTCACGGGGCGGCACGTTACGGCATTGTGACAGCCGGGCGTAAAGTCCACCGAGGCGCCGAGCTTGATACGCTCTGCGAAGCGGTTTCGATGATCTCGAAGCGTTTGAAGATCAAGCCCTGTGCCTCGCTCGGAATTCTTGACGAGGATGTCCTGGCGGAACTTAAAAATGCAGGGCTGGACCGCTATCATCACAATCTGGAGGCGGCGCCGAGTTATTTCAATGTGGTCTGCACCACACGTTCTTTCCAGAGCCAGCTTGATTCAGTGAAAGCAGCGAAGAAAGTCGGGCTGACGGTTTGCTCCGGCGGCATTTTCGGGATCGGCGAGAGTCTTGAACAGCGTGTGGAGCTTCTGGAAACCGTCCGTTCTCTTGAGGTCGATTCCGTGCCGATCAATTTCCTGACTCCGATTCCCGGAACTCTGCTGGAAAATGCGAAGAACCTGACCCCGCAGGATTGTATGCGGATCATTGCAGTGGCGAGGCTGATGATGCCTGGTACATCAATCCGTATCTGCGGCGGACGCGAGCGCAATATGCGCGACTTCCAGTCATGGATCTTCAATTCCGGCGCGGATGCCTTCATGACGGGCGGCTATCTGGTCACTCCCGGACGGACTCCCGAAGAAGACGCGAAAATGGTGAAAGACGCCGGGTTGGAACTGGTCTGACGCGCAGGGAAAGAACATGAGGGCTTTGCAGCGCGAGAGTTCCTTAACCCGGGCAAAGCCGGTTTTGCTATCTTGAAAAATATCATGGTGCAGGTGCGTTGCATCTGCCGCGATCCAACTGCGTAAGTTGGTCGTGCGCAGCACGAAATCCCC
>DXVA01000537.1 GCA_019408975.1 Lentisphaeria bacterium
GTCCCCGCATCCCGGCTGCCGTATCAGGCAATCCGAAAGGAAAATACAGGTACCGAAATGTTTTCCATACAGCCATTTCAAGCTTATTCATGATTATATCCAAAAGCGGCGGAAACGCCATAATATTCCAGGCAAAAAGTAGCACAATCTCACCAAAATAAAAAAACGCCTCCGTTTCGCGCCGTTATGATCTGAACCGGAAAGAATCGCCGCAATACAGGAGATAAGCGGTTCGGAGATTCAGCCTGCGACTTCCAATATTTCTGCATGGACGCGCGGCGGAACCGGAGGTTCTGTATGAAGCTGTTTCAGCAACACAGGCGCGGGATGAAACCAGTGTTTAAAATCAAAAAACGGTAAAACCGCAAAAAACGATTCCACCGTTTTTCCATTCGGACAAAATACCGGCTTCATTCAGCAGGAATGACTTCCAGCCAGTATGAATCGGGATCTTCCACAAAGTAGATTCCCATATCGGGATTTTCGTAACAGATGCAGCCCATCTTTTCATGGCGGGCATGAGCCGCTTCGTAGTCGTCGACTTTGAAGGCAAGGTGAAATTCATTGTCGCCGAGATCATACGGCTCCTTACGATCACGAAGCCATGTCAATTCAAGCTGATGTGAGCTGCTTCCGTCTTCCAGATAAACGATGATGAAACTGCCGTCCGGCGCAGTAATCCTGCGGGTCTCATGCAAGTCAAAGGCATCTCTATAAAACTGAATGCTTTTATCAAGATCGAATACGTTGAAATTATTGTGCACCATTCTGAATTTCATGTCTGCGGACTCCTCTTTTCTGGATGTAATATACTCTCAAAACATGGAATTCCAAGAACCGCCGGAGGGAAAATTCCAGAACATCCGGCTCATAAGCCGAATCGCCGGGCTTCACCACATTCCCAAACCGGATAATCCGGTGTCGGACGATTTTATCTGAAAACATCATTTCATCACAGTCTTGATTTTCAGTATTTCTGAATTATATTCATTTGCTTCATACTATCTTTTCACCGATATCATCAATCAGGATACCAGAAAATGATGAGATATATTATATGCCTGCTGTTCTTTTTGCCGTTATTCACGGCAGAAGCCGCCGGAGAGAAAAGCGACAGGAACCTCTGTTCGCAGAAAATTCTGATGATCTCGCAATTCAATGTTTCTTATGTCCAGTATTATCAGCTAAGCAGCAGTTTTCTGAACCGCCTCAATTTATCCGGGAGTTCTTATACACTGGACCGTTTTGACATCGAATCTTTCGGAAATCCCCCTCGGCAGGAAAAACATGCCGAACTTCAGGCTCTTGCCGGACAGGTCAAAGAGGGAAAATACAAGATCATCGTCTGTTTCGGGCTTCCTGCGCTGGAACTGGTCAACCAATATTTTCATTCGATCCCGCCATCTTCCGCAATCATTGTCTGCGGGATCAACTCGTCCTTCAAGGACAAGATTTCCCGGAAACCCAATGTCACCGGAGTGCTTCAGGAGGTAAATCCGGCGCAGAATTTTGCCCTGATCAAAAAGCTTTTCCCGCAGAAAAAGAAAATCATTCTGCTTGCCTCATGGAGCGAAACCGGAAAAAAGGTGCGGGAAGCGGCGCGGGAGGCAATCCGCCTGTTTCCTG
>DXVA01000538.1 GCA_019408975.1 Lentisphaeria bacterium
GAGTTCCCTGTTCTTCTGTTCTTACTTCGAGGGTGAAAATGCGAATTTTCACCCTGATCGAGCTCCTTATCGTAATTGCGATCATCGCGATCCTCGCGGCAATGCTGATGCCGGCGCTGAACCACGCAAAAAGCACGGCACAAAGAATCAGCTGCGTCAATAACTGCCGCCAGATTTCCCTCGGCGCACTCTGTTACATCAATGACAACCAGGAGTGGCTGATGCCGGTGGGAATCCGGATGAACGGCAAAAAGATCAGCTGGCATTTTCTGATTTACGAATATATCACCGGAAAAGCCATGACGGAGGCAATGTACAATCTGGACACCAACGGCATCATAGCAAAACCGCTGAAAACTCTGTTCTGCCCCTCGACAGTCGGAAATCCGAATAAAAGCGGGGATACGGAAATCTATGCCTCACGCCTGGGATACGGTCCCTGTGTGGAAATCGGATTCACCTACGTCTACCGGGCAGACAATCCCCTGCCCCTGCGTAAACTGTCGCAGGTGCGGCAGGCGGCAAAAAAGATTTACTTCTCGGAAAAATTCAATATTCAATCCGTTGCTTATGTGGATGCCTATCGCTGGCCGGCATTAAGGCACGGCACCCAATGGACGGTGGACGAATCTACCAGAATGACCGATTCGACCTATTCGGAAAGAGCGGGATTTCTCCCATCCAACAAGGGAGCTGCCAATACCGTTTTCATCGACGGGCATATCGACGCCATGCGTTACGCTGATTTTAAGATGAACTCCAATTACTGTTTCTACCCGATCAAAAACTGAAGGATGAAGCCCATGAAAAAGAATCTGAATATCGCGATTCCATTCCTGATTTCATGCCTTGCCGTTTTTCCGCTGTCTGCGGGACAATTGCTGAATCCATCCTTGAAACCGGATGAAAACGGACAGCTTTCCGGCTGGAAATTATGGAACTCAAAGCATCCTTACCGGATCAGAAACGGGGCGGTTTCCACAAAAACGGTCACGCCCGACAATCCCGGATTCGGTCTGCACCAGACGGTAAAATACAAGAAAGCCGACGTCACACCGATCATTTTCGGCGGCTGGAGCACTGCGGAAGCCGTTGCAGCCGGGGGAGACTATTGCGTCTATCTGGATGTCATTCACACCGACGGCTCCCTGAAATGCGTGAAAGCGAACTGGACGCCCGGCACCCATGGCTGGAAAGAAACCTGTTCTGTCTATATCCCGCGCAAACCGGTGGCGTCCGTCAAGTTTCATGTGCTGCTGCGGCATACATCCGGCAAGGCAATGTTCAAAGGAATGTTTCTGAAACGCGGCGAACCGGGGGCTTTGATTCAGGATGTTTCCGCATTGTCCATGGCGCCATGGGACAAAAACCGCTACTGTGTCAGGTATTCCTTCTTTTCACCGAAAATAAAATCCAGGTGCAGACTGCTTGACGGCAAGGGCAGAACAGTCGCGGAATTTGAGGCATCCGGACAGGTCGTGCGCCGGGAAATAAATTGTGGCGGCACACCGGTATCGGTGGAGATCACAGCCACGGACGGCATATCGGAAAAAATCTGCCGCCGCG
>DXVA01000539.1 GCA_019408975.1 Lentisphaeria bacterium
TTTCAGTGGGTTTCACCCCGAAATCCTTCAATTCCGCAGAAGGAACGGAAAGCTTTGCCAGCAAATCCGCAGTAAATGTCCCTGCCTCAAGCGGTCCGACAGTATAAGCATGATCCCGCGGCGCATCTGTTTTTTCCATCTCGCGCCTGACCGTCATAACGGCATGGAGACGCTTCGGAACCCCGCTGCAAAGCATGTCAGCCTGAAGATAAAAATGATAATCGCCGCACAGGAAATCCTGCCGCGAGTCCTGCGCACCAAGCGGAAACGAAACGGAAAGTTTCTCCTTCACAACCGGCAAACTCATACGCTTGACTCCATCCTTCCAGGCAGGCGGCAGACGCAGAACCAGAGAAACATCCTGAAATTTTACAGACGTATCTGCCGGAACAAAGGAAAAATCAATCCTGTTTTCCCGTTCATGAAACGCCATCCGGACGGATGCCGGAAGTTTCGTCAGCCTGGCCGGCGTCGAATTGCCATCGGAAAAACGAACCAGCTCCACCTCGACGGGAACCATGCGCCGGGGATCATGCGGCAGGGAAAAGATGCCGTCCGCGACCTTGAGCGGCATGGAATCCAGCGTGGCGGAAACGATATTGCCATCGGCTTTGACGGACAATGGAATATTGTGCCCCAATTCAGGAGCGGCGATTCTGGTAATCTCGAATACGGCGGTATTGCCGTTTACGGATTTTTTCCGGATATCCGTATGGAAAAACTGATAACGGTACGCCAGATATTCATTTTCATTGCAGTACCACCAGTCCGGGTTCTTTCCATATTTTTCAAAGATACCGTCCAGAACTTTGAATCCGTCATCACTCTGCCATGTGTGAAGCCCGAGCGTCATGTGCGGCCCCGCCTCCCATTTTTTGCCTTGCAGGGTTTTCAATCCGCGGGCAAGCTCTTTCTCAAACAGTTCCGGTGACGGATTTCTGTCATTGATGCCGAACAGGAAACTGCCATACCATATCGTTTTGCTCAAACCGTAACGCGAGGCGACATTTCCCCAGGGTTCAGGGCCGCCGAAATGTCCGCTGCGCTTCAGGATGTCGCCGATCAAGTGGGGCACATGATCCTGAAAACGGGTCGTGCAGGAAGTGTAAGGCAGGACAAATGCAGTCACGCAGGTATTGCAGGCGGCCTCCTCCCTGACGCGCAGGTCAAGAATCTGGTAGAAAATGCCGGCGGGCAGCAGGCCGGGCAGATCAGGGTGATCCACGGTATGAGACCCCAGCGACGATCCGAGTTTCAAAATCCCGGCCGGCACGCTTTGATCGCTCCGCTTATTTTGAAATTCACAGAGATAAAAAGTCCCCTTGTATCCACGGCGGGCAAGAGTCTGCGCCATTTTCAGATGGCGGTTATTGGTATCATCCCAGCGGGTGGAGAATGCGATTTTCCTGCCATCGGGCAGTTCCAGTTTTTTCAATTCGGCTTTCCGGGCATCTCCGGGCGTTTTGAATTTTACTTCCAAAATCTGGCTGTATTCCGGCATTCCAAGCGGATTCTCCGCAAAAAGCCCGAGAAAA
>DXVA01000054.1:0-7634 GCA_019408975.1 Lentisphaeria bacterium
GACTGTTTCTGGTGCGTGGGAATTGATTTTCAAGTCAGAAAAACCATCGGCGCAGTCACGGACATGACAGGAACCGTTCTGGCGACTGCGGAACTCGCCGCGCTGGAGCGGAACTCGTTGAACGCCTGCCGGAACGAGATTCGGGAAATCCTCCGCCATCTGCGGGAACAGCTCGGAGAAAAATGGAGCCTCGTCAAAGGAATCGGTTTTGCCGATCCGGGGCTGGTCGATATTGAAAAGGGAATTTCGATCCGCGCAGTCAACGTCCCCGGCTGGGAAAATGCACAGACGGGAAAATGGCTGGAAAACGAAAACGGCGTAAAGGCGAAACTCTGGCCGGAATGCATGGTCAAGACCTATATGGAATATCTATCGCGTCTCCGCCGCGAAGAACCGCCGAAAAGCCTTTTCCACATGGGAATGGACGACGGGATCGGCGGCGGGTTCATCAAAGACGGCAGATGTTTCACCGGCGATTCCAATCAGGGAATGGAAATCGGACATATCATCATCGCGCCGAACGGTCCGCTCTGCCAGTGCGGCAACCGGGGCTGCCTTGAAGCCATTGCCGGAGAAACGGGAATCCGCCGCAAAATCCGCGAAGCCCTCAACAGCGGGGTCGATACGGAATTGAATCTGGATGACTTCTCGCTCGCAAAATTCGTCGAGTGTGCAAAATATGACAAAGCCGCAAAAATCATCGCCAACGAGGTCTGCGACAGCATCGGGACCGCCCTTGCCGTTGCGGTCGCCCTCCTGAATCCTTCCATGATCGTCCTCAGCGGAGAACTGACAAAGCTCGGCGACGTGTTGACCAATGCAGTCAGCCGTTCCCTGTCCATGAACTGCTTTGCAGGTTCGCTCAAGGACCTGAAAATCGAACTTTCGACGCTTGCGCCTCTCGACACCGCCCGGGGTGCCGCCCTGCTGATGCGCGACACCCTGCTGAGAGGATGATCTTTCATCACAGTCCAATGCGCTCCCGTTCATAAAAAACAAAGGGGAAATCATGCTACTCCGGCAAGATACAATATTCAGGCTTTTATTCTCCGCCCTATCCGTTCCGGCAGTTCTTCTGTTCTGCGCCTGCTCCAGCCGTATGGAGGAGCTGACAGAAAAAGCCAGCCGGGGCGATCCGCAGGCGCAAAACAACCTTGCCTATGAACTGTTTTGCAAAGGCGAAATGGAAAATGCATTCCTCTGGTACCGCAAAGCGGCGGAAAAAGGAGATGCCAATGCAATGTGCAATCTGGGAACAATGTATCTTACAGGCAGAGGGACACCAGTCAATCAGACTAAGGCGGTGGAGTGGTTGAAAAAAGCGGCGGAACAGAATAATTCCAACGCCATGATAAAACTGGCAGGACTGTATCAGGAGGGGGAAGGAGTTGCAGAAAATTATCAGGAAGCGCTGAAATGGATCAGGAGAGCTGCCAGACAAGGTAATATCAATGCAGTGGCGAGTCTGGGATATTGTTATCAAAACGGACTCGGCATTGAAAAAAATGAAGAAAAAGCATTGGCTTGCTATCGTATCGCAGCGAAAAGAGGAAATGCGGCTGCCCAATACAATCTCGGTTTTCATTATGTGTCAAAAATAAAGCCTCCGGATTATGCCGAAGCAGTGAAATGGTTCAGACGTGCTCACGAACAGCAGTTGCGGGAAGCCTCGGTCGCACTGGGCTGGTGTCTCCTGAACGGATACGGAACGGAAAAAAATTCCGATGAAGGAATGGCAATACTGACGGAGTCGGCAAAATCCGGTTCTCCCGATGCCTGCTTTTATCTGGGAGCAGTCTATGCCAAAGGAATTTGCGGCCGTCAGGATTTCGGCAAAGCGATGAAGTTTTTCAAGAAAGCGGCAGAGCATGGACATCCCGCGGCGCAGAAAATCCTGAACGCTTTTCATCAGAAAAAGTCATCTGAAAATGGAGGTTCCGCATATGCCGAATAGTTTCATTCTTTTTCCGGCGCTCCTCTGTTTTATTTTTCTGCCCGCCTGCTCCAGCCGTATGGAGGAGCTGACAGAAAAAGCCCGCCGGGGCGATCCGCAGGCGCAGTATGAACTCGGAATCTGCTATCAGCATGGAACGGATGTTCCGCTCGACGGATTCAAGGCGGAGGAATGGCTGCGCAGAGCCGCAGAGCAGAATCATGCGGAAGCGCAGTATGAACTTGGACTCAATGCTGATCAAAGGGGAAATTCCGAAGACGCATTGAAATGGTATCGAAAAGCGGCAGAACAGAAATATGCTCCGGCGATCAACGATCTGGGCTGGTGTTATCTGAATGGATTGGGAATCGGAAAAGATGAAAAGAAAGCGGTAGAACTATTCCGGCAGGCAATGAAACAGGAAGAATCGTATGCGATCAACAATCTGGGGCTCTGTTACATGCAGGGATGGGGAGTTGCAAGAGATTATGAAAAAGCTGTCTCCCTTTTCAGTAAGGCGGCGGCAGTCAATCGGAATCCATTGGCATTGCTGAACCTGGGAGTCTGCCACGACAATGGATTCGGACTCCCGAAAGATAGAAAAAAGGCGATGGAATATTTCATGCAGTCCGCGGAACAGGACTGCGTCGATGCGATGTGTCATCTGGCATTGCATTATCTTCGGGAAAAAGAGTGGAAACAGGCGGAAGCATGGTTTCTTAAAGCGGCGGAGAAAGGAGAGCCGCGGGCGTTCAATCTGATCGGTTCCTTTTATACGTTCAACAGGGAAGTGTTCGATCAGGAAAAAGCATTTTACTGGCTCAGCAAAGGAGCGGAGTTGAATAACCCTGCGGCGCAGGCAAACCTGGCATATCTTCACGAAACAGGCTCCGGAGGCATCCGGGATCTGAAAAAAGCCTTTTACTGGTATCAGAAGTCGCTTGCTCTGGAATGGTCGATCATTTCCTGCTACTTCACGGGACTCTACTGCATCCACGGATGCGGCACAGAGAAAAATACGGAGCGCGGGCTTGAACTCCTGAATGAGATACTGGAAAAGAAAGCAGACGATCCGCCATCACTCTATACAATCGCCATGCACCATTGGCGCGAACAGGAATATGCAGAAGCTTATCCGCTTTTTATGCGGGCTGCGAAAAACGGCGGGATGGCGGCGCAATATATGACGGCGCTCTGTCATATGAAAGGTCTGGGAACCGGGCAGGATGATTTTCTCGCAGGATGCTGGATGCGTCTCTCCGCGGAGAACGGATATGAAAAAGCCCGCCGGCTCCTTCCGGCACTTCAAAAGAGACTTTCCGCCGGGCAATGGAAGCAGACAGGGGAATTTGCCGTGAATCATAAAAAAGCAGTAAACACGCTGTATCAGGATGACTACGGGGAACAGCGCATGGAGAAGGCATTACGTGGAACAGACATTCCACCGACGCCCGACAAGCCCTCAAAATAAGTTCTTCCTCTGCAATCTGCAATTCACAGCGCCATCCCGGCAGTCCCCCCGCTGAATACGGAAAAACCTCTGTCATCATTACGAAGACAGAGGTTGATTTCATCGGAGAACAATCGTCAGCGTTTCGCAAAGGCGGCTTCCGCCATCTTGAACCACTTTGCAGCTTCCTCCTGATTCCGGGGAACTCCATCGCCTGCGGCATACATCATGGAAATGTTGTTCATCGCCTCCGGATTGCCTTTGTCGGCGGCGCGCTTATACCAAAGCATCGCCTTCGTATAATCTTTCACGCATCCCTTGCCGCTCCGGTAGAGACTGCCGACCCACACCATTGATGCGGTTTCACCGCCGCGTGCAGACTTCTTGAAATACTCCAAAGCATCCTTGTAATCACCGTTTTCATAGGCAAGGAATCCCAGCCAGTAAAGCGATTTCTCATCGCCGTTGTCCGCCGCCATCTGGTAATACTTGAATGCCAGCTCATGATTTTCAGGCAGGGCATTGCCTTTGTAATACAGCCATGCCGTCAAAATCATCGCTTCCAGATTTCCGTTGTCGGCGGCTTTCACGAACAGCTCCGCCGCTTTCTGCTGATCCTTGTCAACGCCTTTGCCGGACCAATACATTTTGCCGAGGCAGAACATTGCCGAAGCATTTCCTTTTGCGGCGGCACGTTCGAAATAAACTGCGGCATCCACAGCATTGTCTTCACGATAAAGCTTCAGACCGTCATCAAAGAGAATTCTTGCGATACGCGCATCTTCCGCGGCAGCCTGCTTTGCCGCATATTCGGCACGCGCTTTCTCAAGTTCCAGCTTCGCGCTCTCACGCGCTGATGCCAGTTCCGCTTTCAGTTCGCTTTGAGTCTTCGCGTCAAGATTCTTGACGCCGATCGCATTCAGCAGACGGTAATGCGCGATATAATATGCGCCGAGAGACATCAGGCGTTCAATTTCGGTTTCAGCGGTCCGCAGACGCTGATGGTCAAGATCAAGCTGGGAAATCGAACCGTCAACCCGGCTGGTGGCAAGAGCCGCCTTCAGATATTTACTGTATTCTTCATGTTCCCTGCGGTTGATCTCGAATCTCTCGCGGCTGGATACGATATCCGCCTTTGCGATGCGCACCTGTGACATGACGGCGATCGCCTGCGCGAAACTCCGCATTTCCTCCAGATCCGCCTGCTCGCTGTAAGCCATATAGCGGGAGATATACTGCGGGGTCTTCAATGCATTGTAAGCGGCTCTCACGGCAAGTTCCCACCAGCTCTGGTGGTAGAGGAAAGAGTTGTTGTTGTTTATGAAATCAACATACATCTTCACGTTCGGAAGCATCATCAGCAGAGTCTTGCGGCACTCGAGAATATTGATATGCTTCTGGATGTCGATTTCATAAAGTTCCGGGCGTTTCAAAATCGCCATCTGCTCCAGCAGTTCAATATCCGGAAAATCAAATTCAGGAACCGTATCCAGCGGACTTTCATCCACAACGATTTTGGAAGAGGGATACACGCCGAGCAGAGCGCGGAGCTCCACACATGCGCTCTCATAACCGCGCGTATAATTCGTCAGACGCTTTTCCATTGCAAGGAAACGGGTCGTCTCGTCCGTCGCCCGGAAAGGCGTAATCTTGTTCTGTGCGGCAAGCTTCCTGATCAGTTCGTAACGACTCTTGCAGTCGTCCAGAAGTTTCGTCGTAACCTTGATCGCACGCTGGGCGGCGGCAACCTTGAAATAGACTCTCACCACTTCCAGAGAAAGATTCTGGGCGGCTCTTTCGATCTGCTTCTCTTTCGCGAGCATACGGTCGTGATTCTGCTGGGTATTGAAGAAAGCAAGCCCGAAGTCCAGAAGACTGAATGCGAGATCCACACTCAGATTGTTGATATTCCGGTCCGAACTTGTGCTGTAACCGTAAGTATCGCCGTCACTTGCGACTGCCTTGCTGCTTGACCCGGGATCATTGGAACGTCCGGTGAAACTGTTTGAGATCGTCAGATCGGGAAGCATGCCGAGCAGTTCCGCCATCATAATGTTCCTGGCGGCATCCTTTTCCAGATTCTGCACCTTCAAATCAAGATTATGCTTCGTTGCAAGCGCCATGCAATCATGCAGGGTCAGAACCTCTTTGTCTTTGGCAAGCTCCGTCTTCTTCGACTGATTGAACTGCTCCACGGCGTTTTTCACCCGCTCTTTGCGGTAATCATCCGCGGTTTTGCACCCTCCGGCAAGAACCAGAACCGCTGCAACTCCAAGCACTATTCTATGCGAGCCGTGCCGCATCTTCTCCTCCTTTGTTCCATATACTTTCATTGGTTGATTTTTCCTTTCAGGCATTCACTGCCAGCAGCTGGTCCAAAGCCTTGTCGAAATCATTCTTGAAGATTTCCGCACGCCCCAGGTAAGATACCAGCTTCTCTTCCAGACCTTCCGGCAGGTCAAACGAACCTTCCGTCGCCGGCGCCGTCGTTTCGGAATTCATGGACTCGAGTTCCGCCGGAATCAGCGGCGTGCCGTCCGAGAGATACGGTGTCGTCGTATATCTTGTGAAGTCATCGGAAACATAACTGTTCACGTTGACCGAGATATAGTTTTCGCCGCTCGGCACAAAACCGAGGTCGAAACGTCCCAGCGTCACGGCGAAGCGTCCCACATAGGCACTGTAACGGTCGTCGAACGCATGGGTAAAGTCGTAGTACCAGTGCCCGCCGACCGGCATCTCATTGCGGAAGTTCAGCAGGAATCCCGGATTCATGATCAGGCTGTCCGCCACGACATTGTAAATATCGTTGTTGTTCCAGCCGATGCCGTTGAAAGAAGGATCAATAAAGGTATTGTTGACGCCCGGGCCGATCCCCAGTGTCGGAACATCCTGCGTGATCCAATAGGAACCGATACTCGGAAGTGTATTGCCGTTCAAGCCTTCTGTGATCTTCACGTTATCCGGTCTGGCAATCAGCGTATCGCTGCCGAACTTTTTCCAATCCACCTTGTCAATGCCGTAGCGCGGATAAAGCTGATCCGGGCGGACCGAGTAGTAAAGGTCGCCGTCTGTATTGTATCCGACCCACACGCCGGTTTCGGCAATCGAACCGTTCAGGAGAGCTATCGTTCCCGTTGTCTTGTCCACGGTATTGCCCCCGAACAGAGTCCGGTAGTTGATGCCGAACGTATTGCTGTCATTGACTCCACCATGAACCTGAGTTCCGGTTCCGCTCATGATCGTATATGCAGCTTCCACCTTGCTGCCGTTCAAGGCTGTCTGAGACGCATCCGTTCCGACAATGATATTGTTTACTGAACGAATAGTATCCGCATCGACCAGAGCATCGCCACGGTTCGCCATATCGCCCGTAACCGTAGTATTCAGGATGGTAAGAGCGCCGCCAGCTGTAATCATATGCTTTGTGACATCGCCGTCCCCCTCTGCAAACGTGCTGTTGAGCACATACAGCGTCCCACCGGCGGAAAACAGGGTACCTGCCGTATTGTCATAGAATGCGGAAAGGTCAATGACAGTCTTGTTCCCCTGCGAATCGAACAAAGCGCCGCTGCCCGCGGTATTGCCCGATACCGTCAGATTCTTCAAGTCGCCGCCGTTGATGGTGACAACGGAACCTGATGCTCTGTTGCCGGAGAAAACGACATGATCCATCGTCGCAAAACCGCGGCTGAAGATTGCCGCTCCCATAACCGCTTCGTTTCCAGAGAATGTGGAATTCTTCACATTCAATGCGCCGTTACCGCTGAAGACGGCGCCGCCCTCAACTGCCGCGGCATTGTCGGTCAGTCTGGTTCCATCGATCGTCAGACTGCCTGCGCCGCCGTGATAAATTGCGCCGCCGTTGCCGCTCCTGGCTTCGTTCTCCTCAAAAGAACCGCCGGAAATCGCCAGCGTTCCGTTTTTGTTGTAAATCGCACCGCCGTTTGTGGCGTAATTGTCTGCGAATTCGGCGGAAACAGTCATTCCCGCAGCAGATTCATTATAAATCGCGCCGCCATCGCCCGTTTCGGCATAATTGCCGATAAATATGCCGCCGATATTCAGAATTCCGGCTGTATTGTAAATCGCACCGCCGTTCGCGGCATGATTATCGCTGAATGCGGCAAAAACCGTCATCCCCTCAGCGGAAGCATTATAAACGACGCCGCCGTTGCCGCCGGCATGGTTGCCGGTAAAGACGCCGCCGGCAATATTCATCGCACCTGCACCGGACGCATTGTAAACAAC
>DXVA01000054.1:7644-15473 GCA_019408975.1 Lentisphaeria bacterium
GTTATCGGAGAACTCGCCGCCCTGAATCGTCAAAGACCCGGAGCCATTATAGATTACGCCGCCGTTGCCGCCGGCATGGTTGCCGGAGAAATTGCCGCCCTGAAGATCCAGAGCTCCGGAACCGTTGTAAATCACGCCGCCATCGCCGCTATCGGTATAGTTGCCGGAGAATTCGCCGCCCTGAATCGTCAGGCTTCCATTTCCGTCATTATAAATCGCACCGCCGTTTTCCGTCGCAGTATTCGATTCAAATTGACCGCCTCCGGCAATATTCAGGAACCCGCCGTCATTGTAAATTGCGCCGCCGCTTCCGTTCACGGCATGATTCCCGGTAAAGGTCACATCACCGTTCACCTGAATGGCATTCTGATTGTAAACAGCACCGCCGGAAACAGCTTCATTTCCGGAGAACACCGTTTTATCATTCAAGACAACCACGCCATCATTATAAACAGCACCGCCATTGTCAGCGGCAGTATTTCCCTTAAACTCCACAGAAGCAGATACATTCAAGGTGCCGCCGGAAGCGACATAGACCGCACCGCCGCTACCCGTCGCAGTATTGTTTTCAAACCTCCCGCCGGATACATTCAAGGTACTGCCATTGGCGACATAGACCGCACCGCCGGAAGCGGCTATGCCGTTGATGAGCGCTACGTCTGTCAGAGAAACTTTTCCACCGAGAATCTCAATTGCCGCCCCCCGCTCCGCACCGCCGGTTTTATCACCTTCAACAGTCAGGTTTTCCAGATTCAGTTCTCCCTTTGTAACGGTAAACGCACTTTCTCCCTGATTACCGGATGCGTTAATCGTCACGGAATAATCGGCAGGAATATCAATATTGACAGTGATACCGGCATCTATCTCAATTGCTCCTGCTGTGACAGTCAATGAGAAATCCGTTCCAAGCGACTCTGCAAACTGAACCGTATTATCCAGCACGAACTCATATCCCAATACCTCACCGATTTCCGTCTGATGCTGAATCGCCCAGATCACCTCACGCAGTGAATATTCTGAATTTTCATTCTTAATCTTATTTGCAATAAATTCTGCTGTAATTGTTCCAGTATAATCGTTCGTTATATTGACAATAATATCACTGGTCGGAGTAGGAGGCGTAGGAGTTCCTGTCAAGACATACGAACCGATCTGAGTCGTTCTGTCATTCCCCAGCTTGTCCCAAGTTACATTAATCTCCCCGTCTGTACTTCCAAACGAATAAGTATATAATCCATCCGAGCCGACTGTATAACTGAACGCAACTCCACCTTTCAAAGCAGCGGAATTCTCAACCAGCACAAAAACATTCCCTCCGGAAGATAAAGTCGGAGTTGTCGTTCCAAAAACCTCATTCAACCATGCATCGGTATCCTTGCCGTCCTTGCCTCCGTAAATATTGGAAGCCTCTGTCGCTGAATAACGACTCGCTCCGCCATTCAACGCAATATCCGTCCCTCCATGATTCAGGACAATGGAATTCACCAAATGCAAAAGACCAGCGTTATTTACCTGAATTCCATTTCCATTATTTGCAATCGTTGTATCAGCGACAACAAAATTAACGCTGTTTTCCGTTGTGTCACCGCTTCGATTGGAAACAATCGCCCATTCCGAGTTGCCGGATAAAGTAGAATTGATGATGGTCAGGAGACCGGCGTCCGCTTCATTGTAGATACCAATCCGGCTGTTCAGAACTGCGCCGTTAATCAGACGGACAGTTCCATGGTTTTCAATCGCAATTCCATTGGTTGCCTCAATATAGGCATTGCTTCCACCCTTCCAGCCGCCGTTTCCAAGCGATATTCCATTATAGATCCCCAACTTGCCGTGATTGACAAGTCCATTTCCATCAACCCCAAGAACAGAAAAGTTTTCCAAGTTCAGTGTCTTGCCATAATCTACCGTAAAGGCCGCACCGGAAATAATCAGACGCCCATTATATTCATAGTCGGTAGAATCGGCAGAAGCCTTGATCCCGCGCAAGGTAATTGTGCCGACAACAGTATGGTTGACTGTCCATATCTTGCCAGCCTGCAGGTCGAAATCAACCGTAACATCAGCAGTCACAGGAGCACCGGAATAAAGCGCAGTAGCATAGTTCTGCCCTGTCTCCCACGCAGGAGTACGAAGGGCAACAGAATTATCAGAAGCATAGTCACTCGCCCAGAAATACATGTTGTTGAGCTCCTGCGAACTGTAGCTGCCATTGTTCAGTGAAACAGTAAAACCGGATAACTGATAGGAAGGATCGTTGTTTATATTGCTTACAATCAGATTGCCCCAGTTGCCAAGCGCGGTCGTCGTCGCAGTGGAACCATTCGCCTGGAAAGCCACATAGTCCAGATTCAGATCCGCTGCTACCTGATAATTACCGAAATGCCAGTCAATCAATGTAATATTTCCACTGGATCTTGAATAAGTTGAAGAAGGCGTGATGGTAAAAGTGGTTCTGGCATACATATTCTCCGCAGAAACATAGGAAACTGTAATGTTGCCTGGTGTCATACTTGAAGCACTTTTCGCTGACCAAGTCCATGAATCTGCTTGCGGGGCCTGCACTGGATTGACGGCATAAGCAGCAAGTTTATTGTAAATGGTACCCTCACTTGTGTACTGCTCATTCAGGTAGACCGTGGTAGACGCATTGAAGACAGCTGTATAATCACCGCTGTAGGACTGTGACGAAAAATCAAGATTGTTGGTCAGGAGAGTATAGCCAAATGTCGTGTTTTTGCCGGATAACGTCATGTCACCCGTATTCCGGATGGAATAGGCTTGCCCTGCAATCTTTTCAACATCCGTCAGAGTCGTAACAGGCGTATATACGGTTACAGCAGCAGAGCCAGTCTGCCAGCTGCCGCTAATGATGAGGTCTGATAAAGCATCCAGCCCCGAATAAGTTCCCTGCAGGGAACCACCGGTAATTGACAGATTACCGCTGTTATTTGTAACCGCCACGGAATTTGCCTGTGTATTCCGGATGTTCAGATTGGTCAACTCCATGGTATTCTGAACAAAATATGCTGGATTATAAGCATTTGAATTGTAATTGTAAATACCTGCGTCAGTTACATTCAGCCCCTTTTCAACAGAAGACATAGACCCGTAATAAGATACATAAAGATCATACGCCCCGTTAGCTGCCAATCCCTGCGCATTGGTGGCATCCATATAAAATTCACCGCTGTTATAAATGCTGATCGGATTCGAGTCGCTGGAAAGAGAGGCGAAGTTGATAATGCGCATTACACCACCATAATTCTCAAAAGAATAACCCTGGTCTGCACGGAAAGTAACATCGTTGCTGCCATATCCGGAGGAGGCAAGCGCGGTACCGAAGTAAATATTGCCGTAACTGTGAGTTTGCTCATATTCTAAATTCCAGACAATAATACGATTGTTACCAGCAATACTAGTGCCGTCGACAGTAAAATTCGGGGAGAAAAAATCTCCCGTCACATAGACATTACTTCCTTCATTCCGAAGATTTCCATTCAGATAGACATCATTCAGAACAATAGTCGCACTGGAGACATTATAAATACTACCGTTCACAGTCACGCCGTTCAAAGTCGTTGAAGTCTTCCCGCTGCCGCCTTGTGCTTCGGTATATACCGTTCCGCCAAGGTACATGACCGGAGCATTTTCCAGATTTCCACCGGAATAACGGGCGGAATCCAAAGTCGTGGTCATGGTGAACGCGCCATAATTGTAGACGGAATACATACCGCCGATAATACCATAAACCTGAGACCCATATCCTGCCAGATCACCTGCAGTTATATTGTCCTCTGGATTTTCTGTGACAGTAAAGGTCGTAGTCCCATTTGTATTATTAAATAATCCAATGGAAGCACTCCCTGATGCTGAAATGAAACTGTTCTTAATATCCAAGCTGTCGTTATTGGATATGGCATACGCTTTTACACCGGTATTTGCCTCGACTGTAATCTCTGAAGACGCAGAAATCTCAACAGAATTGGAACCGGTGTAGTCATTGCGGATTGTCGCGGAATTTGCTCCGGAAGCATTTGTCAGAGAGACATCTCCGCCTGCAACGTTTACCCTGCCGGCATAGTTCCAAAGCCCATAAGCAACACGGGAATCCGCAGTCATAGCCAAACGTCCGGTCTCCGCAACAGTCACCAAAGCATCCGAACCATCATTGTAAACAGCGGTCAGAATCCCTCCCGAACCACTGGAACTTCCCGTAATCTCCAAAGTCCCGGCAATGGAAAGAGTCCCTGTATTTTCAATCACATTGACATTACCGGAAGTCGATGTATTTATTGCCAATGTCGCACCGTCATTGATATTGAATGTGCCATGATTGACAAAAGTAACATTCGTTACTGTAACATTGGCATTCACATCAAAAGTAACGCCATCCGCCACAGTAATTATTGCATCTACATTGCCGCTGACATTAATCACAACGTTTGTATCAAAAGAGAAATTCTGATTAATCAGATAATTCCCGGAAGTAGCGAATTCAATGGTATCACCATCAGCAAGAGAACCATTCAATACCAGATCTTCCCAGTCAGACTGGTTATTGACTGTAACTGTATTTAAATCATGATTCCAGTTGCGGATGGAAATGTTGGCGGTCTCAATGACACCGACATTGTATTCGAGCGCCCAGTCACCGGAAATACCCGTCGTATTCGTAGAAGCGGCTACATCACAGCCCGTAAAATCCGCGATATCCTGAATCAGAGACTGTCCGTGCTCATTGGAAGCCAGTTCACAGCCGTAGAGCATGAAATCGCCGTTCTCCGCCATATGACCGTTGAAAACAGCCATCTGGTCCGCCGTCGTAACTTTTGTGCTGCCGAGATAGAACCCCAGATCATTGCCGTGGGTCATAATGTGGACTGCATCGTATTTCGTATCGGAATGAGCGTCAAGATAATCCTGAATCTGGCTCATGGCATCCTGACTCGGATCAATCTCAAGGACATCGCGCCCCTCGCCGATCTGGGAAAGAACGGCGTCTTTGTCCACCATGTTGCTGTTGATGATCACAAGCTCGTTTCTGCCGTCTTCGACAGGATTCGCAAGGGCGGGATCAATCTGATCCGCCGGATCGGTGTTCACTGTGATATTTTTGTCGATTTCAGGATGAATCACGGTATCATGAAGATTGCCGTCAGCGCTGTGCTCAAAATCTCCATCGGGATTCAGGGAATAGGAAGGCGCGGAATCATCCAGAGCCGTATGCACGGAAAGATCGCCGTGTTCCGCCACATGTTCGCGGATTGCATCCAAATCTGCGGCAGAAACATCTTTGCCGTTCAATTCAAGATGTTCCCGAGCGGAGTCGGCACCGGAAGGATCGGCGTCAACAAGGAACTTGACGGAATCGAATTTGCCGTCATGGGAATCCAGATACGCATTGATCTGATCCATGGCGTCGCTGTTATGGTCGAGAACAAGCACTTCGGTATTGTCAGGAAGAGAGTTGAGATCAAGGTCTTTCGCCGCATCGGCGTCGACAATGACCAGATCGTGTCCATCGGCAGAGAAAGAATCGGAGAAAGAAAGTTGGGCGGCAGAGTGATCGGAGAAGTCAGCATTCAGGAAGTCGGAAACATCGGAAGAGTGATGCTCGGCGACGTCAGGCACATTTGAGAAATCGGCGGAACCGTCCACGAGCTTCTGGGCAGGGTCCTGATGAGCGGTTCCGGGCTGAGCCAGACCGGCGCCCTGCTCCTGCACTGCCGCGCCGGGGTCCGAAAGCGCGGTTCCGGGCCCCACATGTTTCACAACGGACTGTGCCTCTTTTTCCTGTCGTTCGGATTCCGATAGTTCATGCTGCCGGTCAGGATTCGGATTGTTCGCATTATCCGCTGCCTCGACTGCTTCCGCAGCTCCGGCGGCTTCAAATAATACGCGGTCCTCAAGTTTGAAGATCTCAATCTTTCTCTGTCTTCTCTGCTTTCTCATAATCCTTCTTCCTTCTCTGACTATATGATTACTAGCTTATTCTTATTTTACCAGTGAGTTTACGGCTTCGGACTCGATGCGCTTGTCGATCTGCGCATTCACTTTGGCACGTCTCTCCGCAACAGCCTCCGCGGCGGCTTTCGCCTCAAGCTCTTTCTGCTTCTCCAAAGCTTCCTTCATCGCGGCAACTCTCTGCTCGTCAAACGCCTTGCGGGCATTTGCGATATCTTCTTTCATCCGATTGCCCGCATCCGTAATCTCCTCCACCATTTCATCCGTCGAACGGGCATCCAGATTGCGCAGCCCCATGACGTTCAAAAGACGGTAATAGGCGACATAGTAATCACCGAGCGACATCAACGACTCGATGCTGGTCTCCGTTGTAACAAGGCGCATATGGTCAAGCTCCAGCTGCTGCATGGAGCGCCCGACCGCCTGATTCTTCAATGCCGCCTGGAGATTTTCATCATAGGTTGTATAAACTCTGCGGTCAAGATCGTAACGCTCTCTGGCGGACAGCAGGTTTCCATACGCGATTCTGACCTGCGCCATCACAGCCACAGCCTGCGCATAGGAACGCATTTCCTCGGTTTCCACCTGCGCTCTGTAGCCGCGGTAACGCTGGATGTTCTGCGGAAGCTTCAAAAGATTGTATGCGGCGCGGACGCCGAGTTCCCACCAGCTCTGATTATAGAGATAGGAATTGTTGCTGTTCGACCAGTCGACGAACAGTTTCACGTTCGGGAACATCAGGGCGATCGTCTTATAGCATTCCACAATGTTGACATGCTTCTGCATATCGACTTCATAGAGCTCCGGACGGCGGATCAGCGCGATCTGCTCCATGGTGGCAATTTCAGGAAGTTTGAAATCCGGCACACGATCCAGAACGGACTCATCCACGAAAATATTGGAATTCGGATAATAGCCGAGCAGCGTCCGCAGTTCCACACAGGAATTTTCATAGCTCCGGACAAACTGCGTCAGTCTCTTTTCCATGTCGATGAAGCGGGTCGCCTGCTCATAGGCGAAAGGAACCGTAATCTGTTTTTTCTTCCGCGCCTGTTCGATCAGTTCAAAACGGGAACGGCACTGATCCAGCAGCGTCGTAGTCATCTTGATGGCGCGCTGGGCGGCGGCGACCTTGAAATAGGCACGAACCACATCAAAAGAAAGATTCTGGACTGCACGCTCCGTTCTCTGCTTCCGGATGTAAACTCTGTCCTGCGCCTGCTGGGTATTGAAATACGCCAGACCGAAATCCAGCATACTGAGGACAAGATCAATATTCAGGTAGTTCACATTGCGGTCTTCCGCAACACTGGCGCCGTATGTTTCACCGGAGGAAACCAGCTTCTTGCTGCTGGAGGCGGGTGTATTGCTGCGGGCGGTAAAATTGTTGGTGAGGGTAAGATCCGGCAGCATCCCGAGCGCTTCCGCAGTCCGGAATTCTTTCGCAACTTCCTGCTCCAATTCATAAACACGGACATCAAGGTTGTTCTGCAACGCGATTTCAATACACTGCGCAAGGGAAAGCGGTTTGCCGTTCTGAATCTCACGGTATTTTGCCATCTGATACTGGGTTACAGCTTTCCGTCCGCGTTCCTCCGCATATTCCTGTGATGACTTGCAGCCATTCACTACAGCCAGAACCATTGTGGCAGAAATCATGATAAGCAACGAATTGATCTTCCGCATTCGAATCTCCTAAATCTCTAATATACAATATGTTAATACTAATCCATCTATTTTTGAAACGGCATGAAACATACTCAAAAAAATATGTCTGATACACATTTACAGCGCTACTATGTACGCCCAATATTCCAAATACAAGACAAATACGCAAAAAAAATTATTTTTTTCGCCGTTTTTTC
>DXVA01000054.1:15483-17865 GCA_019408975.1 Lentisphaeria bacterium
AAAAATATGGAAAAAATATCTTCGAATCGAAAAAATGCAGGCGCACAAGGGAAAAGAGTGATATTTTTTGTGAAAAACGATTTGCAGAAAAAAGAAAAACAGACTATTATTTCAGGAAAAAGAATTTCGGAAGAGGAGACTGTCATGAAGAAAATATTGTCGGGAATCGTTTTTGCACTTATGCTTTTTGCCGGAATGGAACTGCACGCGCAATGGGTGGACAAGGTGACATTGTATGTCCCCAACAGAATTCTGGACCTGCTGGATGTGTTCAGCCTTGACATCGGAGGCGGTCCGGCGGCACGCGCCGAACTGCGCTTCACTCATGCGGCACAGGTCGGAGGCGGTTTCGGCTATACGGCAAATCTGGTGAAAGACACCAATCGACAATACGGTTATGCAATGCAGAACGGCTGGAGCGGTTTCCTGCCGGGAATCGCGGCGGAGGACACGGAACGGCGCCCGACTTCCTCTCTGGTCCAGGAATACTGGGTGAACATGGAGGGATTTCCGAATCCGGCAGAGCCGATTTACGACCTCCGGAAAGGCGCACGGGACTACTGGGAAATCGGCGGCACACTGGGACTGGGGCTGATCGAAGCCAGAGTCTCCATTCATCCGGTCGATATTCTGGATGCCGTTCTGGGATTCTTCTTCATTGACATCAAAGGCGATGATCTTACTTTCGAAAATTTCAAATGAGATTCGGAAGACTTCACTTCCTGAAACAGAATTTGTAATAAAAATACCGGAAATACAGATTCGCAGGCAGGCGGACACCGGTTCGCGCCAGCAGAATCCATGGCAGAGCAAGCTGTTTCGCTTTGGACGCATAACGGAAAAGGCTGAAAAGATTTTGCCTGTTTTCAGGATTCCCCAGAAGCAGTTCCAGTTTGGAACGCCAGACCGGGAAAGTAAATTTATCCTCATAAAGCGGATAGAAAAAATACCAGAAGAAAGCGTTCAGAGCGTGAGCCGCCCAGAAACGTCGGACAGTTTCCGGCATCCGTTCACGATATTCACAGGCATATGCTGCCAAGCTGTTGACGACACCGGCAATATTCGCAAGTCCACGATCCGTCAATGCAGTCGTGACAGATCCCGGCCTGCGGATATAATGATAATACGGATGTTCCACGGCGGCAACCCGCTCTGCGTTCAGCAGAACCCGCGGCAGCCATTCATGATCCTCAAGAAGACGGATATCCTCTCGCTGAAACAGCTGTTTTTCGATCAGGAACCGTCTCCGGTAAATATTTCCGCAACTGTAACATGCCAAAGTCTTATGCCGTAAAAACAACTGTTCCAACGCCTGAATCCCCGTCCGCACACCGTCACGGGCGGAAAAATTGAACGTCCGTCCGCTTTCCAGAAATACTCCCTCCGCATTCTGGGTGCCGGAACAAACTCCGGCGCCCAGAACATCCGGCGCGCCATAACGTTCCACCGCCCTGGAAAAACATTCCAGGGAATCCGCCAGAATTTCATCATCGCCGTCCAGAAACACGATATATTCCTTTGCTGCAAGGCGGATTCCGAGATTCCGCAGAGGCGATGCCGTTCCGTGATGCGGATTCTCAATCAGCCGGAAACGGGAATCGCGGGCGGCGGCTTCCCGGCAGATGCTCACGGTATCATCCGTCGAACCGTCATCAAGCAGCAGGACTTCAAAGTCCGGATACGTCTGTGCCCGCAGAGAAGAGAGGCACCGGTGAATCTCCCTCCCGACATTATACATCGGCACAATGATTGTAAATGCAGTTTCCATGGATGGGAATATAACTTATCGCCGCACTGTTTTCAAGCGTTGTTTCAAAGCCGCGCCATAACATGCGGCAGGCGGGAAACGATCTCGGCAGGCCTCCGGGCAAACGCAAAAAAGGATGCATGACATCTTTACAAAATCATGCATCCTCACTGTCGCAGACATCAAAATCCAAAGAACTCAAGCACCGATTTGAAAAAAGCGTTTAGCTTTTTCCAGAAAGTTCTCCCGCACTGGGTGCGAGCCTCCGTTTCCATTGGATTGAAACGCTTCGGAATAACGTTTCAAGGCATTGCGCTGATCTTCCGAAAGCTTTTTCGGAACCTCTACAAAGACTTTCACATAATGATCGCCGCGTCCCTGCCCGCGTAAAGACGGCATTCCTTTGCCGCGGATCGTAAAGACATCGCCCGTCTGAGTCCCCGCAGGAATCTCCAACGCCGTTTTCCCTGTCACCGTCGGGACATCCACAGTTCCGCCGAGGGCGGCAGTCGGGAAATCAATCGGCACACTGCAATAGACGGAAAGTCCGTCGCGCTGAAATATTTCATGCTCGCGCACATGTGTGATCACAAACAGATCGCCGTTGCGCCCTCCGCGCAGTCCGGGCTCCCCCT
>DXVA01000054.1:17875-18222 GCA_019408975.1 Lentisphaeria bacterium
TGCGACGCGCATCCGAGTGCCGGTATCGACTCCCGGGGGGATATGCACCTGAACGGTGCGTTTCACCTTGTGCTGCCCGCTGCCGGAGCACTGGCGGCACGGTTTTTCCGCTATTACGCCCGCGCCGTGGCACTTCGGGCACTCATGCATGACCGTGAAAAAGCCCTGCGACATTGCGATCTGCCCGCTTCCGCCGCAACGCTGGCAGCGTTTCTTTACCGTCCCCGGCTCACAGCCGGACCCGCGGCAGGTTCCGCAGGCAGCCATACGCTGAAACTCAATCGTCTTATCCGCACCGAAAACCGCTTCTTCAAAAGTGATTTCAAGATTGTAACGCAAATCCGCCC
>DXVA01000055.1:0-3746 GCA_019408975.1 Lentisphaeria bacterium
GGATATTTTGATTCAGCAGCGCGAAATCGAAGGGAAAAAGCTCTCTTTCCTTTTCAACCGCGCGGAACGTCCCTTTTCCGGCGCCCTCGACGGCATACAGGTCTGGCTTCCGCCTTCGGGGGGAACCCTCTTTACAGGTGAACCGCAGGCAGATCCGTTCAGCAATACGGAGCCAGCCGGGGAAATCCGCGACTGGGAGATTGAATTCCGTGAAAACCATATTCCGCTGAACTGCTGGTTCTACCGGGCAGGAAACGGCGAACGCCGTGATTTCCGGCTTCTGGAGCGGGAATCGCCCGATTTTTCACAGTTTCAGGAGACGACAGTGGAATCGACATTTCTTTATACCGGAGAAAAACGCCCGGTGCGTCTTGTGCTTGAAGAAAGCACATTCCGCGGCAACCGGCGCTGTTTTGTCAACGGCACGGAAATCCATGGCTTCCAACCGTCACAGGAATACGACTGCCGCAACCGGAGCGCGGATATCACGCACGCCCTGCTTACGGGATCGACTCCCGCGCTCAACCGGATTCAATTCATCCTGAGCGGCGGGAACTGCGCCATGTCGGAAATGCCCTATCTCTACGGACGGTTCAAAGCGGAGTTCCGCCATGCAGGAAAAACGCTGCCGTATCTGGAAAGCTCCGACGGTAAAATGCAATGCCGGGAACTGCATCCGTGGTCTGCCTGCGGATACGGCGCCTATTCCGGCAGTGCGGAATACCGTGCGGTTCTGAAGATTCCGGACGACGGCTCCTATCTGCTGGATCTCGGCAGAGTCGAAGACCTTGCCGAAGTGTTCCTGGACGGTCATTCCGCAGCAGTGCTGACCGCTCCGCCTTATGCCGCAGAGACCGGCTTCCTGAAACGTGGAGCCCATGAACTCAGGATCACAGTCTGCAACGGGCCCGGCAACCGGGACCGTCTGGCAGACCTGGCGTCCGGTCTGCTCGGCCCGGTGACGCTCCGCAGAAAACGGTGACGCTCCGGCAGGCCCATCCTTCAACCGCTGGAAAGCGGCGGAAACGGATCAGAGTCTCTGAACAGGAAGTCACTTCAGGAATCCCGCGCGAATCAGTTCCGCGGGATTTTCTGTATCTCCACTCTTGAAAACTTCTTTTCCATCCCCTACATTACCGGAAACAGCAGTCTTCAATTTGCAACTCAAAGGAAACATCATGTATCAGGCAAATGAAAAGCGTTATGACGCAATGACTTACCGCAGATGCGGCAACAGCGGCATCGAACTGCCCCTGCTCTCGCTCGGACTGTGGCACAACTTCGGGAGCGTTGACGACTTCGCCAACGCCCAGAGAATGGCGCATACGGCTTTCGATCTCGGAATCACCCACTTCGATCTCGCCAACAACTACGGGCCCGAACCCGGTTCCGCAGAGACGAACTTCGGGCGCATTCTCAAGAACGGGCTGCGACTCTACCGTGATGAACTCATCATCTCCACCAAGGCGGGATTCCTCATGTGGCCTGGCCCCTACGGCGAATGGGGTTCGCGCAAGAACCTGATCGCAAGCTGCAACCAGAGCCTGAAGCGTCTCGGCGTGGAATACGTGGACATCTTCTATCACCACCGCCCCGACGAGAAGACGCCTCTCGAGGAATCCATGACGGCGCTTGCGGATATCGTCCGTTCCGGCAAGGCGCTTTACGCGGGAATCTCGAACTACCCGCTGGAACGCGCACAGCAGGCGGCGGCAATGCTCAAAGAGATGAAAGTGCCGTGCCTGATCCATCAGATCAATTACAATATGCTGAACCGCCGTTATGAGGAAATGGGCATGTTCCCCTGGCTGGAGAAAGCGGGAATCGGTTCGATCATCTTCTCTCCGCTTGCGCAGGGGCTTCTGACGGATAAATATCTTCACGGCATCCCCGCCGGTTCGCGTGCAACGCGCAACCATTTCCTCAAAGAAACCAGCATTACACCTGAACTTGTCGCAAAGCTCACAGCGCTGAATGAAATTGCACACAGCCGGGGACAATCTCTCGCGCAAATGGCGATTTCATGGATTCTGCGGCTGAAAGGCGTCACATCCGCACTGATCGGCGCAAGCCGTCCGGAACAGATCATCGAACTCGCTGGAATCGGGAACCACCCGGATTTCAGCGGCGAGGAGCTGGAACAGATCGAACAGGTTCTGAAGAAATGACGATTTTATTTTTCAGGATGAACCGCCGCAGGGACATCTCACGGCGCCAATCCAATCAAGGAGTATGATAAAAATGATAAAAGTGGCTCAATGCTGGGACGACGGCGTATTGAACGACCTGCGCCTCGTCGAACTCCTCCGCAAGTATAATGCGAAGGCAACTTTCAACCTGAATCCGGCTCTGCATGAGAAGTCCCGGCGAAAGGTGGACGGAACCTACAAGTTCAAGGGCGTTTATGTCGCCGGAAAACTCTCTCTGGACGAATTGACCGATGTGTATGAAGGCTTTCAGGTCGCATCGCACACCATGCATCACAAAAACGCAGGACAGGTTCCCGATGAAGAATTCATGGCGGACGCGATTGACGCACGGAAATATCTGGAAGACAGATTCCAGCGGGAATGCCGCGGTTTCGCATGGCCCTGCGGACGCTACACCCCCGAAACCATGAAACTGATGCACGAAGCAGGATTCGCCTATGGGCGCACGACACAGAACACGGATACCGTGATCCCCTGCGAGGACACCATGGCGCTTCACTCCTCCTGTCACTTCCTGAATCCCGATTTCTGGACGATTTTCGAGAAAGCGAAAGAGACGGGCGTCTTCTATTTCTGGGGTCACAGCTATGAAATGATGGACGAGAAAAAGCTTTGGCAGGAGACGGAGGAAAAACTGAAACGCCTTGACGCCGACCCGGATGTCGTCTGGGTGGATGTCATTGATCTTGTAAAATAAACTGTCCCGCCGCAAGCAGCGGAGTATCGGGGATTTCGCCTCCGGCGACCAGCTTACGCAGCTTCGCGCAGGACTTTCAGTCCTGCGCGAAGCTGTTTTTAATAAAAATGTTCCGTAACGGCGACACTGCATCTGTCCCGGTTCTCCGCAGAAAAAAGAGAGAAAGGAGAAAAAACAGCGTAACCTTATTTTCCGGCGGCGCCGTTTTTCCTTTCATACTTTTTTCCGATTTTTTCAGAATTGCCCCCTTGACAAAAACGAAGTTCTGCTTATAATAATAGTAGCAGACCGGGAAAATTTATTTTTTTGGTGTTTCTGCTATTATTAATAATAGCAACAATGAAAAATGAGGGCTCCATGACCAGTATCCTGAAATACAATCAGGCAAAAATGAAGATCTTCCAGCTGATCGCGGATCAGCATCTCAAGATTGGAGACCGTCTGCCGCCGGAACGCGATCTGGTGGAAAATTTTGAACTGAGCCTGATCACGGTCCGGCGCGCCATGCACGAGCTGGAGGAGGAGAACATCATCGAACGCCGTCCGCGCATGGGAACTTATCTCAAGCAAAGCATTGCGCAGATTCCGGAGCTCGGGCGGATTCTTTATCTCAAAATCTACAAAACGGAATACGGGGAAAACATCTTTCTGGACACCATGGTGCAGGAGGTGGAGTTCCAGCTGAAAAAAGAACACATCCGCCTCCTTTACCATTCGGCAGTCTCCCCTTCTCTTGAAATAGCCGAAGCGGCGGCAGAATGCCTGGGAATTTTCGTGACCGGATGGCTGGATGCCGGATGGCGGGATTTTCTGAAAAGCCTGGGACTGCCGATCATGGT
>DXVA01000055.1:3756-10177 GCA_019408975.1 Lentisphaeria bacterium
GATCATGGTGATCGGGTCCAATCCTTACCCGGACGTTTTCTCCACCGTGAGTTACGACATGCGGACAGCGGCAGAGCTCTGCCATCATGCGCTGCTTGAGCAGGGATGCGCCCGGACCGCATTGGTCAACGGCGGCCCGACCTATCTGCCGGCGCTTGAAATTCACAAAGGGTTCATGAAAGCGGCAAAATCACACAGCCTCAAGCCGTCTTCAGTTCCGACGCTGTGGTCAGGGCAATCGGGCATCAAGATGTTTCTCACGGACTTTCTGCGTGAGCATCCCGACCTCGACGGTATTCTTCTTGAGTCGGGCGAGTTCGATGCGATACTGGGCTGTCTGTGGCAGATGAACTACCGGCGGGAACTGAAGCTTGCCGTGATCGTGGATAATGTCAATGTGATACGCCCGTTTTCCACCGTCCCCGGAGGCATTGCCGCCTATTTTGAACAGAGTATTCCCGTATTGGCTGTAAAACGGATGCTGAAAAACACAAGCTGTGAAGGACAGCGGATCACGAAAGACCTGATCCAGCCGGTTCTGTACTATCAATAATGAAAAACATGATGATGAAAGGGAACAGTCGGCATGAATAGAAAATGCACGGAGGATGGAAGAGCATGGAACCGATTCACATTAATAGAATTGCTGATCGTAATTTCAATCATTGCGATTCTTGCCGCACTGCTTCTCCCGGCGCTCGAAAGGGCAAAAGAAACAGCCCGGAAGATCAACTGCGTCAGCAATCTCAAGCAGATCGGCGTCGCGGCGGCAGGGTATGCTCTGGAGAACAAGGGATATAATGTCCCGGCAAAATATCAGGCAATCAGCACATATCGTTTTCAGGTATTCATCTGGGAAATGCAGAATCCGGGGAAAACGATACCGGCGGCATGGAACGTGGCGATCATGCGCTCAAAATCCCTGCAATGCCCGGGAAACAAGGTACCCGCCCTGTATTCTTCACATGATCCGCACAGCCCATACGATTATGCCGCAAATGCAACGATCTGCACAACTGCGGGAAACGACGGGGTATTCAAGACGGGACCGCAGTATGTCATCACGAATCTCAAGGAACCTTCCAGAACATTTCTCGCCGCCGAAGCCTTCTACCATAATCAGGCGGAACATTTCAACAACTCCAACACTCTGGCGGATGTTTTTCTATATCAGCACAATGCGGCATTTCTTTCCATGCGCCACGACAAAGGCGCGAACATGGTGTTCATCGACGGTCATGCAAGCACCATGCGGAAATCCTTCTCCGCATGGACGCAGAACGACAACAACGGACTGCGCATGTATATTCCGGATGTCGCACGCGGAAACAACAGCTATACCAATGAACTCTTCAAGCTTTGAAACCACACATTCCATATAAAATCAAAAAAGAAAGGACATTTCTCATGAAGTATCTCATCTTTGCAGCCGCGGTCGCGGCGCTCCCGATCCAGGCGGCGGAACTCCCCGAACTTCCGGTTCCGGCAACTCCGAAGCTCTCTCTCGTCAACAACAGAAGCCTTCCCGGGAAAGTGGAACTCACGGAAACCGAAAAAGACGGGAAGAAACAGCAGAGTTTCCGCATCACCTTCACGCCCGACGGCAAGGCGAAAATCTTCCGAGCGGAAATCGTCATGCGCCCGCCGCTGAATGCGGAACAGTACAACACGTTCTCCTTCAATTACAAAACCAATACTGCATTCTCCGGCAACACGGCGGTCATGTCGATTCTGGACAGTTTCTGGAAAACCAGCTACAACACCACGATTCCCGATGCGGTGAAAGTCAAGGAGCTGGAAGCGGGGAAATGGTATCCCTGCACACTGAACATCACGACGCAATATGGCAGGCCCGCCAGATTGAACCGGAGTTCAGTCGGGCGTTTCAATTTCTCCGTGAACCTGCCGGCTCTTGAGACGGGAAAAGAAGTCGTGATCGAGATCAGCGACATGAAGTTCGTCAATACAAAATAAACAGGTGGCACATGAAGAACTTCAGCCTGCTTTTCCTGCTCATCTGCACACTGTCCGGCTTATCCGGGCAGGATATGCTTTCCGTTCCGCTTGATGCAGACGCATGGCGTTTTCAGGGGAAATCCGACGGGGCACAGCTTGCAAACAGGGAGATGGAGATCAACGGACAAAAATTCCGGACATTGGAAATCACAATCGATCCGTCTGCAACTCCGCGCGTGAGCCTTTATTACCTCTTCCGTCCCGCTCTGGACATCCGGAAATACACGGATTACTCTTTCATGATCCGCTCCGGTCTCCGGCTTGAAAGCGAGATGCTGGATTTCCGTTTCATGGAAAGCAACTGGAAAGGCAATTCAGGGCGTCCGGTTGCAAAATCCGCGAAAGTATTCTGGGCAGGACTGCCGCTCACACAAAGAGTTTCACTCCTGCCGGGAAAATTCTACACCGCATCCGGCGATATGGCGACAGTCAGGCTGAATCTGCCGAGCTGCCTCGCAATGCGGGTCAGTTTTCAGTTCAATCTTACGGGAGTGAAAACGGACAGACCGCTGAAGTTCTATGTGGCGGATCTGCGTTTCCTTACGCGAAAAGACCGTTATTCAGAACAGACTGCCGCCTGGGATCTGTTCATACAGAACTACAAACCCGATTACAGCGACGGTTCGAAATATCTCCTGCCGCCTGAAACGGGGCGTATGAAGGAACCGTTCTCCGTGGTGAAGGACGGCAAGGCGGCAGCTGAAATCGTCTACACGGGCGACGGATCGGAACCCGAATGCGTCGCAACCGCGGCGAAAGAGCTTCAGGATGCGGTATTGCAGATCACCGGAGTCAAAATACCGGTCATAAGCGGATGGAACGCAGTAAACCGCAAAACAGGCAGAAACAAGATCGTCCTCGGCAAACGCGCCTATGCCGACGGAGAAGTCCTCAGAAAACTTTCCGGGACCGACGGTTTCGCCGTCAAACGCGATGGCGAAAAACTGTATGTCTACGGCATCGAGGGCAAGGGAACCATGAACGGAGTCTATGCCCTGATCGAAAACAACACGGACCTGATCTGGGCGCGCCCGCACAAGGAATTCGGCACCGTCTTCTCGAAACGGAAAGACCTTGAATTCATCTGGGGCGATGACATTGTGGACGTTCCCGACAGCCGCACACGCGGCTGGAACGGATATCAGGACATCGAATGGATGGCGCGCAACCGCTGCAACTCCTATTACGGCGGCGCGGGCGGCGACATCAGCTGGACCAATGCGAAAAAGCGCCAGTATGGAATCCATGTGACGCGCCACTGTTTCGGGCACAACATCGGGCATTTCATTCCCGCGAAACAGTATTACGCGGAACATCCCGAATATTTTTCCCTGATTGAGTTCAAGGATAAAAAGACGAAACAGACATCGCTTCAGCGCAAGCCGTGGAATCAATACTGCTTCTCCAATCCGGAGGTCAAACGCATTTTCACCGAAAACGCCCTCGACATGCTCCGGCGCGCCCCGGAAAAAATCGACCTGCTGACGGTGGACATGGACGACACGCTGAACTCCTGTCTCTGCGATCAATGCATGGCGCCCCTCACCCTGCCGGACGGCACGATGGTGGACAGCGGCGACATCGCATTCCGCTCCACGCAGTATTTTCTGTTCCTGAACGACGTCATGCAGGCGGTGAACAGGGAATTTCCGGAAATGAAGATCAAGACGCTTGCCTATTTCTGGACTGTAATCCCGCCGAAATGCGAGGTCAACCCGAACATCATCCCGGAATTTGCGGTATATCCGCGCCCGAATGACAAGTCCCCGCTCTACCATCCGGAAAACAGGATGTATCTGGACTGGCTCGAAGGCTGGGTGAAGAAGTCGAAAACGATCGACGTCTACAACTATCACGGGCTCGGACTCGAATTCCCGCGTCCGCTTTCCGAACCCAATGCCGAGGATTTCAAGCTGTTCCACAAATATACCCGCGGCATGTCCTCCGAATATCCGCACAACGGAGACCGCGACACAAGAGGCGGGTCGGCGAGGATATGGGATTACTCCGCAATGGAATTCTGGGTGCAGACACGCCTTTACTGGAATCCTTCGCAGAATGTCGAACAGCTTCGCAAGTATTACATCGCCAGAACGTTCCGTGAAGCCGCGCCCGCCATGGAAAAATTCTACGGTTCGATCCGCGAGGCATGGCTGAAATCGCCGGCGCGTTCCGGCATCGGAGCAAGCGGCGCGGGTTCGACAAAAACCTATGTGATCGAAACCGGGCTGGAAGAAAAACTGCGCGCATGTCTTGATGACGCCGCAGCGCAGGTCAAACATCCGGTCTCCGCAGAACTGGTGAAACGTGTCCGCGACCGTTTTGAGGAATATCTGGCACAGGCGAAAACGCCGAAAAAGAAAAAATGAATTACCCCGATGCAGAGCATACGGGCAGTGGGAAATTTCGCCTGCGGCGACCAGCTCACGCAGCTGGAGCGCGGCAGGACAGGAAGTCCTGCACGATTATATTTCTGGCGATGCGGGGCATCGCACGATCAAACCAATTTTTACGAATAAAGGGAAAGGACGTTCAATGAACCGGAAAACAATCCTGCTTCTGGCATGTTCCATACTCGGCTCCGCATGTTTCGCGGCGGAAAAAACGCCGGAACAGAAAACGGCGGAATGGGAGAAATACATCAACGCATATCAGCCGGATTACAGCGACAGCTCGAAGTATCTCCTGCCGCCTGAGACGAACCGCCTGAAAAAACCGCTCCCGATTGTCCGCGGAGGACGTGCGGCGGCGACAATCAACTACTCATCCGAAGACGGTCCCGCAGTGAAAACGGCGGCGCAGGAACTTCAGGAGTTCATCCGGCGCATCACCGGCGTGACGCTTCCGCTCCGGGACAGCATCGACCCGCGCGGCGAAACACAGATTGTCGTCGGAAAACGCACGCGCGACATAGCATACGGAAAGAAACTGTTCGGGGAAGAACTCAAAAAACTTTCCGGCACCGATGGCTACGCCGTCAAAAACATCGGAAACCGCCTCTATGTATTCGGTGAAACCGACAAAGGGACGATGAACGGCGTCTATGCGCTTCTGGAAAACAACACGGATCTCATTTTTGCGCGCCCGCACAAGGATTTCGGAACGGTATTCACGCAGAAAAAAGACCTTGATTTCGTCTGGGGCGATGATGTGCTTGAAATCCCCGACTCCCGCGCCCGCGGCTGGAACGGGTATCAGGACATAGAATGGATGGCACGCAACAAATGCAGCATCTTCAACGGCGGCGGCGGTGGAGACATCAGCTGGATGAATGCCAAAAAGAAAAACTACGGGATATTCCGCCAGCGCCACTGTTACGGGCACAATATCGGCCATTTCATCCATTCCAGACGGTATTTCAAGGAACATCCCGAATATTTCTCTCTGGTGAACGGAGTCAGGAAACCGTGGCGGCAATACTGCTTCAGCAACCCGGAAATGCGCCGTGTTTTCGCTGAAAATGCGCTGGATATGATCCGGCGGGCACCGGAAGACGTGAAAATACTGACGGTTGACATGGATGACACATGGGAAGCCTGTGAATGTGAGAAATGCCTTGCTCCGCTGAAAACGGAAGATGGAACGACGGTCACGAAAGAAGACCCTGCGTTCCGCTCCACTCAGTATTTCCTTTTCCTGAATGAAATCATGCAGAAAGTCAATGCTGAATTTCCCGATTGGAAAATCAAAACGCTCGCCTATTTCCCGACCGCCGTCCCCCCGAAATGCGGCGTGAATGCAAACATCATCCCGGAATTCGCGCCGTATGTGAGAAGCAACGACAAGGCGCCCCTGTTCGCACCGGAGAATGTGAAGTGGCTGGAATACCTGAAAGAATGGGCGGGGAAATCCAAAGATATTGAAGTCTACGATTATTACGGGCTCGGACTCGGTTTCCCGCGCCCGCTTGCGGAAGTGCGCGCAAAGGATTTTGCGGAAATGCACAGATACACGCAGGGCATGTCTTCCGAATACACGCACAGCGGAGACCGTGACAGCAAAGGCGGCTCCTCGAAAGTCTGGGATTATTCCGCCATGGAGTTCTGGGTGCTGACGCGTCTCTGCTGGAACCCCGCGCAGGATGTGGAACAGCTGCGGAAATATTTTATCCGCCGGACGTTCCGCGAAGCCGCACCGCAGGTTGAGAAATTCTATGGCACCATACGTTCCGAGTGGTTCAGAAACAAACGCGCCTCCACCATCGGGGACAATCCGGTGGAGCTCACGAAAATCATCCTGCTGGAGCCGGGACATGAAAATACTCTGCGCGCATGTCTTGAAGACGCCGCAAAACAGGTCAAACATCCGGCTGCCGCAGAAATGGTGAAGCGCCTGCGCGCCCGTTTCGAGGAACAGGTCGCCGCGGCGAAAGCGATCAAAACACCTGAAATCGCACTTCCTCTCC
>DXVA01000055.1:10187-14490 GCA_019408975.1 Lentisphaeria bacterium
CTCCTGCGCCCGCAGGGAAATGTGGACTTTGAAAACCCCGTCTGGAAAAGCGCGGCGAAAATCGAGGCATTCAAAAAGTGCTATGCAAAGCAGGAGACTCCGGCGGAAAATCCCTCCGAAGTCCGGCTTTTCCATGATTCCGGCAATCTGTATTTCCACATGACGTTTCACGATGCGAAGATTGCGGACATCAAACGGCAGAATCCGCCGCAGGGCAGAGAAAAAGATTTCATTCCCGAAGCCGATCATATCGAAATCTTCCTCTGCGATCCGCTGAAAGACGGCATTTACTACGTATTCACCGCAGACCCTTTCGGGACGACTGCGGAACTCCAGCAGTATGACTACAAATGGAACGGGAAATGGAGCGTGACCTGCCGGACGCTCAAAGACCGCTGGGAGGTCATTGCAAAAATCCCGCTGAACACGATCAACGCGGATAGTCCGAAAGGCAATCTCCTGAAAGGGCTGATCCTGCGGGAACGCCATGCGCACGGCGCGGACAAACAGCGGGAATACAGCAGCTGGGGCGGGGGAAATCATCATCAGACAACCACATTCGGCACATTCAGGCTGATGCGGTAAACAGAGGAATTTGAACAATGCCGGAAACACAAACAGCTCCCGGAGTTTTTCCGGTCCGGGAGTCTGAAAGATGGCTGATCATCCGAAACGGGATGATCGAGCTCGGATTCTCGAAATCAAACGGACAGCTCGGATATGTCGCGGACGCGGTATCCGGCAGAGTCGTCATGGGATCGCGGGACAGCTCTTTTCAGAGCGTGGAACTGCATGAAGGGGGGCGGATCGTCCCCCTGCCCCCGAAACATCCGCATTTCTATACGGATCAGCCTCAGGATGTGCAGACATGGGGAGCGGAAAGCCGTTATCTCGGTTATGATGCGATACGTCTGCCGGACGGCGCAAAGTACGGAATCACCTTCGGTGACGCCCGCTGGCGCATCGAACAGCAGGTAACGCTGAAAACCCGCTCTCCGTTTGCGCGGATCGACTGGAAAGTGACCTGCTGCGGAGAATCCGGCGCCAAACTCCGCAAACTGGTATTCCGTCTGCCGGAAATCCATGATGAAAAACTGCTGGCGAGTCTGCCCGGAGCATCCGCGCCGCCCGACACGGAAATAACGGAAATGCCGCCTCTGACCTATTTCAAATACGGGGCGTTTCTACGGAACAGGGAAGACAGCCTGACGCTCGGCATATGGGCGACGGACCCGCATTTCATGTTGTTGAACAGTTGTACTAATAATTCCGGAACTCCAGCCATTGTCCATGAGCATTATGCCGCAGGATGTTTTGAAAAAGGCGTTTCACTGCTTTTCGGTTCGGACTACATACAGGTTTTCCACGGGACACGGGACAATGCGATCGAGAACTTCCGGGAACATTACGCGGAGCACGGCTTGAGCCTCGACCGGGGAATTGCGCCCGCCGCAAGCAATGCCGCAATCTGGGAGGGATGCGTCGGGACGATTCTGTTCGACCCTGATTTTTCCTATGCGCCTTATCCGGCACTCGCCGATTTCAAGGCGGATCTGCCGCGCATTGCCATGCTGGGATTCGACACGATTCAACTGATGCCGCAGATGCCGTTCCCATGGTACACGGTATATCATTATGACGATCTTCACGGAACTTACGGCGGAGCTTCCGACGAGGAACTCAAGGATTTCATCGCCACGGCGAAATCCCTCGGGCTGCGCGTGATTCTCGATATTGTAGTCCACGGAGTGGCGGACGCGCAATCCAGCAGAAAAGGCATCGAACGCTATGCCTGCCGGGGACGTCTCTTCAAAGCAGGGGTGGAAAAGGCGGAGGAGGTCAACCGTTACCGGAGAGAGCATCCGGAGTGGTTCCGCTACGACGAGAACGGAGATTTCCACTTTCTGCACACGTGGGACCTTGATTTCGACTCTCCGACTCTTTGCAGAATGTTCACGGAACACCTGAAACGCTGTGCCGGAGAATTCGGATGCGACGGATTCCGTATCGACGCTCCCTACTGGGGATGCGAACCGAACTGGAATCCGGACTATCCGCTCTGGGCGGGAGCGTCCTTCAGCCGGAACGTCAAGATGCTCCGCGACGCGGAAAAGGAGCTGAGGAGCATCCACCCGGAACTGATCTGGTACACGGAACATGAACATGCGGAATGGCGCGCATTCATGGATATGACCTACACCTACGAGGAAAGCTGGCTCCTGTGGCGTCCCGAACCGGATAAAAAGCTGCCCATTTACGAGGGAAGCATCTCCGCGCGGAAAATGGCGCTCTGGTTCGATCTCCGCCGCCGCACCCTGCCGCGGCGCGATATCGTGCTCCAACATCATATCGACAGCCATGATTCCTGGTGGAATGAATCCGATTCCGCATTCGGGCGTGACAAATTCGGGCGCGGGCCTGCGCTTCTGCTGACTGCATTCTGCATGCTGGCGGACGGGGCGTTTCTGGCATTTGCCGGTGCGGAAAAGGGATGCGGGGATTTTTTCCGCCGTATTCTTCATCTGCGACGGAACCTCCCTGCGCTCCGTTCGGGAAGATGCGACTATCTCAAAATAACCACGGATCACCCGTCCGTTCTCGCACTCTACCGCGAGTTTCAGAGCAGCTTCTGCATTCCGGTATTCAATTTCAGCGAAGAAACCGTGAAATTCAAGCTGTCGGCGGCAGACGGGTTGCCGCCCTGCTCCGGCGTATTGCGGAATGCGGCAGACGGCAGGGAGCTCCTGCATGAAGTCACATCCATGCAGATGCAGGAAAGAGGCATCGAACTGGAACTTCCCCCGAACGGGCTGATGATCCTGACTGTGGAGCAATAAAAGATGTTGAAACTTCTTGTGCCGGACTCTCACAAAGCGTGCAAAACCGCCGCCGTAACTTTCGCCTCGCTCTGGCGTGAAGTGACCGGCGCCGCACCTGAAACCGTAACGCAGGATGACGGGGTCTCGCCGCTGATCGTATTCGGAGCGGATTTCATGAATCCCTTCACCCATGACAAAATCATGTCCGGCGTCATCGGCGGATTCCGCCTGCGCACCGGCAGCGATGACTACCATCTGCTTTCCGCCGCAGAACACGGGCGGAGCCTGCTGTTCCTCGCGGCAGGGCGTCCCCGTTCGCTGTTCTATGCGGTTTACCGCTTCTTCGAGCTTCGTGCAGACTGCCGTTATTTCTGGGACGGGGACCGGATACCGAAACGCAGGTCCATCAATATCGACGGTCTTGATTTAGCGGAAAGCCCGCGTTTTCAATATCGCGGCATCCGCTATTTCGCACACCGGGGGCTGAAACGTTTTCAGGCGGAACACTGGGACTTCGAAGACTGGCGGAAGGAGATCGACTGGCTCCTGAAAAAACGCCTGAATCTTTTCATGCTCCGAATCGGAATCGATGACCTGTTCCAGAAGGCGTTTCCAGAAATTGTCCCCTACCCGCAGGCAGCAGGGAAGAACATGCAGGAACGCCCGCGCTCTTATGACGATCGGACACAGTTCCGTTCTCTGGAATATCGCGGAGAGCTCAGAAAAAAAGTCCTTGCCTATGCACGGGAACGCGATCTGATGCACCCCGAAGACTGCGGCACCATGACCCACTGGTACAGCCGGACGCCTCCTGAGTTTCTCGAAGCCGTCAAGCCGGAATTCCTGCCGCAATGGACGCAGGATTACGGCGAACCGAGCGGCAGGGTCTGGGATTTCCGCATCAGGCGCAATCTGGAAAACTATTTCAAACTGACCGAGGCGCATATCCGCCATTACGGATCACCGGAGCTGTTCCACACCATCGGGCTTGCGGAACGCGGCTGTTTTCAGGACCGCCGTAAAAATCAACAGCTGAAGCTTTACGCCTACCGCCTGATCGAGGAAGGCATTCATGCCGGATATCCCCATGCGCCGCTTCTGATCGCCACCTGGGATTTTGTCGTCTGGTCGAATGAAGAAGTCAGGGAACTTGCCGCAGGGCTCAATCCGGAAAATACCCTGCTCTGGGATTACATTTCCGATACCTATGATGAAATTCATAATTTCACCAACTGGGATGTGACGGGAAAATTTCCCTACGTCTTCGGCATTTTCCATGCGTTTGCGGCAAGCACGGAACTCCGCGGGAATTACTCCGCGATAGAACGCCGTCTCCCGAAAGCCGCAGGCGACCCCATGTGCAAAGGAATGATTTTCTGGCCGGAAAATTCCCATGCCGACACTCTGATGCTGGAATATTTCACGGAAAATTCATGGAATCCCTCCCATATCGGAATCCGCCCGTTCATCACGGAATTCTGCCG
>DXVA01000055.1:14500-16884 GCA_019408975.1 Lentisphaeria bacterium
CGGTATCCGCGCAGGCACAAGGAGATGGAACGGATATGGCAGGAACTCCTGCCGCTGATTCAGCTGGGATACTGGCGCTGGAACCAGCAGAGGGAATGCGAAGTCTATCCCGATTACGCTTTCACTCTCGCGCACTCGCCGCAGCATCTCTGCGACTTGACGCCGCAGACACTCGAACGCAACCGTTTTCTGAGCCAGGAGTTGAAGCCGCACCTGAAACACGCGGCGGAAACCCTGAGACTGCTCTCGGGAACAGATATCACAGCCGATCCCTTTGTTTTCCGCGATGCAGTCGATCTGTCAAGAACAGCCATCGGGCGCGTCTGCAATTACGCATTCGCCGATCTGACACTGATGATGGAGGCATGGCGCAACAGTCAATGCGGGGCGGCAACTCTCATGGAACGCCTTGATCTTCTGGAAATACTGCTGAAATCCTGCATGGGTATTCTGGAAGCGCACGAGGATTTTTCCATGTGGCGCTCCCTCTGCGAACTGGAAAAATCGGGAACAGTAAATCCATTTTTTGAAGATACACTCAAAGGGAATGCGGAAAACGGCTACTGCCGCTCCTATGTCTATGAACTTTTCCGAGGCTGTTACCTGTCCGAATTCAATGCATACCGCATCTGGATCACGGAAAAAATCGCCGCAGGCGACCGCGGGATATGGCGCAGAAGCGAGGGCTTGTCCTCCGCACTGCTGGAGATTGAAAATCATTTCTATGCCTGTCCCCTGCGGGAAATCGCGCCGGATACAGAAAAAGCGGCGGCACGCCTTACACAAAACCTTCTCTCTGCAATGGACGCGATCAGCCGTATTGCCGGATCGGCACCGTAAACCTTCGGGGAAATGGATGAATCCTGCTACTTTCTGGAAAAACGGTCCATCAGGATCGCGGCTCCGCAGACGGCGGCGGTTTCCACACGGAGAATCCAGCTGCCGAAATGAAGTCCGCGAAAACCGGAAACACGCATCAGTTCCTCCTCGGCTTCCGTGAAACCGCCCTCCGGCCCGATGAACCACGCAATGTCGCGGCATGTTCCCGGCATCTCCTGTTCGGCGCATCCGGAAACAGACCCGAAGAAGCAGGCGCCGCAGCGTTTCCCGGAATCGTTTACCGCATCGGGAAAACGAATGCTCCCGCAGATCTCCGGCACAAAGGCATTGCCGGACTGTTTGCAGGCTTCAAACATCAGCTCCGTCCAGCGCCCGTTGATGGAATCATTGTCGGGAAGTGAAACCGAACGTTCGCAGATCACAGGGACAATCCTCCGGATGCCAAGTTCGGTACACTGTTTGAGAATCTGATCCATCTTCTGGCGGCGCGGCGGGGCGATATACAGATGAATCGACGGAACTTCCGGCAACGCGGCGGATTCCCGGGAACGCAATATCAAAGTGCGTCCGGCGGCAACCTCCGCCTCTCCGATATTCCCTTTGCCGTCCATCAGCAGGCAGCGGTCCCCCTCTGCGGCACGCAGGGTCTTGAACAGATGCGCATTCTCGCTTTTCTCAAGCCTGACAGACGCTCCGGGGCTCAGCTTCTCAAGTTCATCACAACGGAATCGATGCATCGCTTCACCTCATACGGCACGGGCGACAAATACAATGTTCTCAATCATGTTCAAAATCCGGCGTGAGGCATCAGGAATCGCGATTTCAGCCAGTTTCGCTCCCATTTTCCGGTATTTTTCAGGCTCGTGAAGCCAGTCCTGAACAATTCCGTTGAAACGCTCCTCCGTGCAGTCGGAATCCCTGACGATCCTTGCGCCGCCGGAGGACGCCAGCCACATGGCATTGTCCATCTGATGATTCTCCGCAGCATAAGGATAAGGCACCACAATCGCATATTTTCCGAAATAGGCAAGCTCCGTCACGGTGCTTCCCCCGGCACGGCAGATGATCATATCCGCCGCAGAATAAAACAAATGCATGTCCGGCGAAGACTCCAGCAGAAGTTTTTTACCCCCGGAACCTTCATAATAGCGTTCCAGCTCCTTGAGTTTGCCTGCCCCCGCCAGATGAATCAGCTGAATCGTCTCCCCGCCGGGAAGCGTTTTGGAAATCCGGCTTGCCCGGTTGATCGACGAGGCGCCCAGCGAACCGCCGAACACAAGCAGAGTGGGAGCGTCCGCCTTGAAACCGACATTCCAGCGGCGGTTGATCTCTTCCATTGCGGCGGCTTTTTCCATCTTGCCGGCAAGCAGTTCTTGGCGCAAAGGCATACCGGTGTGAATCACCGGGCACCTGCACTGCGCACTGTCTGGCGACGGAAACGAAAGCCCCAGCGCCTTTGCATAACGGCTGAGAAATTTATTTGCCTTGCCGAGACGCGCATTGCCGTCGTGAAGGAACAGGGGAATCTTCATTGATTTCGCCGC
>DXVA01000055.1:16894-18130 GCA_019408975.1 Lentisphaeria bacterium
GAGGCAAAACTTCCCATGCAGAGCAAAGCCTGCGGCCTGAAATCCCGGAACGCGCGGATGCACTGGCGGCGCCCGCGGAGAAACGCCAGCAGGAACCGGAACAGTTTCAAAGGATTTTTCGACAGCGGCAATGCCGCCACCTGAAGTGTCTGCACGCCGAACCCGCGGGCGATTTCCGCCTGTCCGGGCGCATTTTTCCCGCCGAGGATCAGAAGGGCACGGCCTCCTGCGGCATTTAGTTCACGCGCCACGCTCAAGCCGGGGTAAAAATGCCCTCCCGTCCCGCCGCAGCTGACTGCCAGTCTTTCCAGTTCCGCCATATTGCAACTCTCTTACTTTTTATGAAAAGGATTCCATCTGTTGAACGTCTCTCTGATTCTCGCCGCCACCCCCAGATGGTAATCGGGATATGCGGCATCCAGCGCCACACTGATGATGAGTCCCGTCGCGACAAGGCACGACACGAGACTGCTTCCGCCGTAACTGATGAACGGCGCGGGCATCCCCTTGGTCGGCCATGCGCCGGAAATCACGCCGATATTGATGATCGCCTGCACCGCGATAAACGTCGTAAGCCCGAATGCCAGGAGCATTCCCTGACGCGTTCTCGCACGTGTGCTGATCGCAATCGCTAAAGTGACAAACACCACATAAGCAAGAATCACCACGCACATCCAGATGTAACCGAGCTCCTCGCCGACAATCGAAAGAATAAAGTCCGTATGCGCCTCCGGCAGGTATTTATGCTTGAGGCGGCTCTCCGCAAAGCCCACGCCCGTCCAGTTGCCCGAACCAAGCGCCAGCAGAGACAGCCAGAGCTGATATCCGGTGCCGGACTGCGTCAGTTCAGGATCGGTAAACGTCGTAAGCCTCGCAAGCCGGTAGGGGCTGAACCATTTGATCAGGTAATATCCCGCGGGAATCCCGATCAGGGGCCACGGCAGAAGGCAGAGCAGACGCACGCCGGCAGCATACAGCATTGCGAAAAACACCACCATCAGGAGCACAGTCGTGCCGAGGTCCTTCCCGATGAATACCAGCCCCATCACCGGTCCGCACACCAGACAGCTTATGAAAAAGAACCTCCATGGGGACGCCTCGATCATCTTGATGCGGTCCGCACACCATTTCGCAAGGAAAAGCGACAGCACGACTTTGGCATATTCCGACGGCTGGATATTGCCCACCCCCGGGATCTTGATCCAGCGCCGCGCTCCGTTGATCGGCGTAAACATC
>DXVA01000056.1 GCA_019408975.1 Lentisphaeria bacterium
GTCTCACATGCAGTCAACGGGACTCCAAATATTTCTTATCAAGGAGTTAACATTGTCTTGCTTGACTCCGCATTGGTTACAAGTAAATTATTGAAGCCTGTTACGTGTAATTTCGACTCATTTTCCATCCGGGCAGACTGGATGTCCTCCAGCCCTCAGAAACGAAAGGATATTGCCATGGAAAAAATCAAAAATAACAGCAGAAAACTTTACAATTCACTCAGAAAAGCGGACGCAATCTGCATGACCGTCGCAAAATACGCAAGAAACATCAACGGGGAGGCGGAGAAGACCTTTAACAGCATGAGAAAAATCATGGGGGAAAAAGACACATGGTTTAATCAAAACCAAAAAGTTAAACTGGAGCTAAGAAGACTAAAATAAATCATAGGGCATGATGGAAGCTTCAGGAGATGCGATTGATCTATAATATTCAGCCTTTTTCTGGGCTTCCCTTACAATACTTTCCTGCTTTGATTTCAATGCCAACCGTGATATTTCATCATATATGACTGCCTTGTAATATGAGGCATTATAGGATGTTTCATCCAATTTGAATAAACATTTTTCCGAATAGGAGAGAGCATCTTCATAGTTCAAATCTTTTTCATACATCTGCATAAGAAAAAGATAAGCACGGCGGAAAAATATTTTTTCGGCGAGAGAAATATCAACGGCTTTTTGAGCCATTTCAATGGTCTTACCATGATTTCTCAATTTTTCATAAGTAAGACTCAAATAATAATACGTTCCGGCTAAATAAGGTTGATACGGTTCATTCTGTTTATGAAAATAATCTAATGTCTTTATAAAAAAACATAATGCGTCATTATACAAATCTCTATTAAGAGATATTTTCCCACGTTCGACATAATAATGAATAAAAATATTATAAATATTATCGTCTTTTTCCGGTTCCGCTTTCTCCAACTGTAATATCTGCTTTTCTGCCTGCCCCAAATAGAAGTCAGAATTTTGCTTATGCCCCAGCTTATCGTACGCGGATGCCAAAGCAATTCTGTTTTCGAGTATCTGCCTTCTAACCGACTCCACTATTTGATGCTCAAAATCCTCCGGATTGACTGCAATTGCTTTTTCCAAATATTCAACAGCACCTTGATATTCCTGCAAATGATATTTCAAAAAACCTATACGTTGATTTCCCTCAAAATATACGATCAAACGATATGAATTCTGCTCACTTAACAAATCATGCAATGGCAATATATCCAATAAATATTGCTCACTGGACTTCAAGTTGCCACGTTCCAATTCACTCATAGCTTTTTCATATAAAGCATCAACCTTTCTCTGAACCTCCTCTTCCGACATTTTCCGCTCCCCGCAGCCCGTCATGATGCAGAAGCTCAGAGCTAAAACTAAAAATAAAAGAACTTTCTTCATCGCATCTCCTTTTAATTTTTGTAAACATAAGATAACAGATAAAAGCAAAAAAGTCAATTCATCTTAATTATCTTTTCCTGAGATCAGTCCATGGTAATCAAACGGTATTTGAACAGGTTATGGGCAGCACGCCTTACAGCAAAAAAACGGGAAAAAGCCTTGCAGACCTTTTCCCGGTTCCATGTTTTCCGAAAAGCTTCAATCTTTTTTCGTGAGTTCCTTGAATTTTGCATAAGCGGCATCGTAGGGTGTGCGATCCACGGGGCGCGGGGAATAGATCTTCGGCGTAAAGGAGGATTTCACAATCTCACGCGCACTCACCAGATCTTTGACGGAACCCACCGCCATCGCCTGCGAAAGAATATTGCCCGTCGCGGTGGCTTCGACCGGACCGGCAATCACTTTCACATTGCAGATATCCGTTGCAATCCGCATCAGGACATCCGCATTTGAACCGCCGCCGACAATATTCAGGCAGTCATACACGGAGCCGGAAAGTTCGGACAACTGTTCCAATTTTGCGCGGAAGCAGAGACCGAGAGAATCATAAACGCAGCGGATCGTTTCGGCATCGTTCGGAGTCCCCTGCCCCGTACGTTCGCAGAAACGACGGATCTTCCCCGCCATATCGCCGGGCGAAAGAAATTCACGCTCATTCGGGTTGATGATGAACTTGAGCCCCTCGCATCCCGCCGCCATTTTATCAATGACGGACCACGGTTTCTTTTCCCCGTCGCGTTTCGCCCAATCCGCCCGGAGTTCCTGCGCCAGCCACATGCCGATGATATTCGTCAGGAAACGGATTTTATTATTGAGTCCGCCCTCGTTGGTGAATCCGGCTTTGCGCGCCGCTTCCGTCAGGACAGGCGCATCCAGTTCCGCTCCGAAAAGCGCCCAGGTGCCGCAGCTGATATAAACCCATTTGCGGTCATCGGGAGCAGGAACGGATGCAACGGCGGAAGCAGTGTCGTGGCTGCCGACTTTGCAGATGTCGATCTGCGGGACGCCGAGCTCTTTCGCAAGTTCCGGCTTGAGCTTTCCGACAATCGTCGAAGGTTCCGTAATCTTCGGAAAGAACGAACGGCGGAAACCGAGTTTGTCAAGCGTGGCAAAATCCCAGTCGCGCGTAACGGCGTTCAGTATGTGGGAGGTGCTGGACTCGGTGTATTCACAGGTGCGGTCGCCGCTGAACAGATAAGAAATCGCATCGGGAATCATCAGCATGATATTGCCGTCCGCGAAATCCTCCGGATGCTTTCTGCGGTGTGCGACAAGCTGGAACAAGGTGTTGATCTGCATCAGCTGCATCCCGGTGCGGGAGTAAAGTTCGGCTTCCGGAACGGTCTTGAAAACTTCCTCCGGCACATTGTCCGTACGTGAATCGCGGTAATTGTAAGGTTCCCGCGCGAAAGCGCCGTCCGGTTTGACGATCACATAATCCACGCCCCATGTGTCAATGCCCATGCTTTTGATGTCGGGGTATTTTGCAAGGGCTTTGCGGATCCCTTCCTTGAGTTCGGCAAAGATTGATTCAATGTTCCAGTAGAGGGAGCCGCCGCGTTCCGTGGGGCCGTTTTCAAAACGGTGCATTTCTTCGAGCGTAATTTTACCGTCTTCGAGGGTGCCGACGATCGCGCGCCCGCTGGAAGCGCCGATGTCGATAGCCAGATACTTTTCAGAAGCCATGTTCTTTCCTTTCCAAATCCTTTTTGGGTTGCCTGTTCAGATTTTACTGAATTTTACATCACTCATGGCAGCTTTTCAAATTACTTTCCGCAAAGTGGCGCAGTTTTTCTTGCTTAAATCTCAAAATCATTGTATATTATCACCGAAAACTTATCATCAGGAAAGGATTTGAAGTGGATACGGAACTTATTCTGAAGACCGCCGCAGAAGCGGTACAGGTAGAAATTGACGGGCTTCTCTATCTCAAGGAGCATCTCGGCAAGGAATTTGCGGAACTGGTCAGGCTCTGTATAAAAATACTGGACGGCGGCGGCAAGATCGTGGTCTGCGGCATCGGCAAAAGCGGGCATGTCGGCAAAAAAATCGCCGCGACACTCGCCAGCACCGGTTCCCCCGCCATTTTCGTACATGCGGTCGAAGCCATGCACGGCGACCTCGGAATGCTCCAGGAGCGGGACCTGCTGCTGGCGCTCAGTTACAGCGGCGAAAGCGACGAGCTGGTCCATGTGCTGGTACCCGCAAAGCGCCTCGGCGTCACCATCGCGGCATTCACCGGCAATCCGGAATCATCCCTCGCGAAACTTTCCGATCTAACGGTACCGCAGACTATTACCAAAGAAGCCTGTCCGTTCAACCTCGCGCCGACCACCAGCTCTACGGCGACTCTTGTTCTCGGCGACGCTCTCGCAATGACTCTGCTGCGCCTGCGCAAGTTCACGAAAGAGAAATACGGACGGCTGCATCCGGCGGGCGCCATCGGACGCGCCGTCACGATGCGTGTCTCCGATGTCATGCGCAGCGGCGACCATCTTGCGCTGGTTTCGCCTGATGCGACGATCAAGGAGACAATTCTCGCCATGACCAAGGCACACGGCGGCTCGGCGGCAGTCGTGGACAACGCAGGCAATCTGCTTGGAATCTTCACGGACGGCGACTTCCGCAGAAAAGCGGAGAACGACATGGAGATTCTCGCCAGAAAAGTCGGTGACGTCATGACAAAAAATCCTGCGTCCATCTATGCGGATTCTCTGGCAATCGAGGTGCTGAAAATCGTCGAGGCGCGCAAGATCGACGATATCATCGTGCTTGACGCCGACGGCAAGGTTGTCGGCATTGTAGATATTCAGGACCTTCCCGGACTGAAACTGATGTAAGTCCCTTCTGCGGAACGGAACGAAAATATCCATTCGTCCCGTTCCGCAAAATCATTTATTAGATTTCTGTTAGACTTCCGATACCACCTTGTTTTTTAATATTCCGCACGATATATTCTGCCTTGATTTTCCCAATTTTGAACATTGTATCCAGAGGAATCCGTTTATGGTTCACCGCCCTTCTGCCGCCGCCGTTGCCGTATGTCTCCTGTTCGTGCTTCTCTATCTCGTCCCTCTCGGACTGCGTCCGCTTCTGATCCCGGACGAAGCGCGTTACGCACAAATCCCGCGCGAAATGATCCAAAATCACACATGGCTCGCTCCGCAGTTCGCCGATATGCCCTATTATGAAAAACCATCCGGCGGTTACTGGCCGGAAATCGCGGCACAGAAATTTCTCGGGGAAAGCAACTTCACGATCCGGCTCCCTTACGCACTTGCCGCCGCAGCAACGCTTTTCCTGACATGGCTCATCGCACGCCGTTTCCGGGACGACAAACCCGACGGACGTTTTCGCGGGCTGCCCCTCTACTCCGTCCTGACACTCATGGTCATGGGAGAATTTTTCATCATCAGCACAACAGCGGTTCTGGACGGAGTATTCACTGCGTGCGTTACGGCGGAATTCGTCTTTTTCTATCTTGCATGGAGTGAGAAAAAGTCTCCCGGAATTTCGTTTCTCTGGCAGCTTCTCTGCGGACTCGCAGTCGGCTGCGCCTTCATCATCAAAGGGTTTCTTGCGTTTGCGCTTCCCGGGCTCGGCATCGCGGCATTTCTGCTATGGGAGCGCGATTACCGAAGTTTCCTGACGAAACCGTGGATTCCCTTTCTGGCATCTTTGCTCGTCATTATTCCGTGGGGACTCGCAACCGCCGAAGCCGCACCGGATTTCTGGCACTATTTTGTTGTGGTCGAGCACTGGCAGCGGTTCTTCCGGGAAGTTTCCTCACAGCATCCGGAACCGTTCTTCTACTTCATTCCGGTCATCCTCGGCGGAGCCATGCCGTTCACGCTTTTCTGCGTGCCGCTGTTCTCCGGCGGCAGAGAACTGCCCTGGAAACAGAATTCCCTTCTGAAATACTGCGCGACATGGATCATCCTGCCGTTTCTTTTCCTTTCCCTTTCCAAAGGCAAGCTGGCGACCTATATTCTGCCTCTTTTTCCGCCGGTCGCGATCATCGCGGCGCTCTGTATGCTGGGCGCCCAGGGGAAAGAAAACGCATTGAAATATTTCAACATCACGGTCAAGTTCACAGCCGGAATTCTTGCCGTCGGACTCATCGGATTCCTGATCACGAACTTTGCATTCCATCCGGTCTACGGAACCGGGCAGATGCCTCTGCTCGGCTTCACGGTACTGTGCGTCATTCTCTTTCTCGCAATCCTCCTGCGGGCAATCCGCGAGAAAACGATGAAAGACAAGTACCTGACACTTGTCATCGCCATGTTTTTCCTGATGCCGGCATGGCAGGCGGGACTTCCTGAAATCGTAATGAATCAGAAAGCGTCGGAAGCCTTTCTGAAAGAAAGTGTTGCGAAGATTCCGCCCAATGCAATCCTCATGACCCGCGACCAGTTTCTCGGCATCCTGCTGTGGACTACCGGCAGAAATGACCTCCGGCTGTTCTACAAAACCGGAGAATTTGAATACGGGCTGAATCACTCTCCCGACAAGGAAAAGCGTTTTGTCTCCGTAGAGAAATTCAAGGAAATGCTGGACAACCCCGCATCAAGAGATTATCGTCCGGTCGCAGTCTATGTGACAGCGGGTCATGAGAAACGTTACAATACTCTGCCGCAATTCAGGCAGACCATTTCCAACGGAGAAATTTCCCTGATGCTGTTTGAGTGAAAAACTTTTTCAGGAAAGGCGGAATATGAAGAAAACGAAAGTCACACTGCGGTCACTGGCACAGGAGCTGGGAATTGCCCCCGCGACGGTTCTGCGCGCGCTGACCAATCATCCGAACGTCACCCAGGGACTCCGGCGGCGCGTCATCGCGCTGGCGCAGAAATACCACTACCAACTGCCGGAGCACTATAAGAAACTGGTCGCCGTCGTCATTCCCGGATTTGAATTTGAAGGTTACACCGGCCTCCTTCTCTCCTCGCTCATGAAAGAACTTTCCGCAAATCAGTTTCACGGAGAGATCATCTCCGACTGCGATCTGGAAGTTCTGCAGGATCATGTCTATGCGGGAGTCATCTCCATCGTATGGACCGCCGGGCTGGAAAAACAGTGGCCGGAGGAACACGCCACGCCGCTGGTCGTATTGAATGCGACTTCCAATCCGCGCGAGGGCGTCTGTCAGGTGACTTCCGATGAAAAGCAGGGAATCACGCTGGGATTGGAACAACTGTACAACAAAGGACGCCGCCGCATTGCATTCGTATCTTCTCAGTTGAACTGCAGTCTCAATGCAAGAAAACGGGTCGAGGCGTTCCATGAGTTCTGCCGTAAAAAGAAAATCTCCGCAGGCTCCTTCCATGAGGAACATACTCCAGATTATGATCTGGATGCAATCGCGGACAATATCATACGGAAAAAGGCGGACGCCGTCTTTGCAGCAGGCGAGACTTATGCACCGCAGTTGCTCTTCCGGCTTTCCCGCCACGGAGTCAGGATACCGGATGACCTGTCCATGCTGGCGCTGGAATATCATGCTGTCACGCCCTTTACGATTCCGCCTCTGACGGCTTTGACCCAGGATTTTGACGAGCTCGCCAGACAATCCGTCCTGCTCCTGCTCCGGCGCATTCATCACCAGCCATCCCCCGCGGAAATTCTGGTTCCGTATCATTTCATTGAACGGGAAAGCATTTGATTTTTGTTTCAAATGTTTCAAAAACAAAACCGTCTTCCCCTCTTGTCAAAATACGATTTTCATTTATAATAATTAATACAATCTGAAAAATCCAACAGACAGGAGGCATCAATGTTTCACAGACACACAGCTGAAGACAGATATGTTCGTCCAGCTCCCGAATTTCTCTGCGTCCACAAGAATCAGGCTTGCAGGATTTTCACTCTTATCGAGCTCCTCATCGTGATTGCAATAATTGCGATCCTTGCCGGAATGCTGCTGCCAGCACTGAATAATGCCCGGAAGAAAGCGCATGAAATAGCCTGCATGAACAATCAGAAGCAGCTGGGACTCGCCAACAACCTGTATGCGGAAGATTACAGCGATTATTTCATCCTCGCCTGTTTCACCAACTGCTGGTGGCTGGACCTGGCAGGAGACAGTTACAAGTATCTCCTGAACTACAAGGTGCTCCGTTGTCCGGCGGAAAACAAATTATTGTATTTGGACGGTCGAGAGAATAACGCTTGGTATGGCTCTAACTACAAATATAACATTTATTTCGGCAACGAGTATGATGTGAAGAATAGTGGTTTTCAAGTGCCCGTCAGAAGGCTGTTCAAACGACCATCGCATTTTGCAATGCTGGCAGATGCCAATCCGGAATATGTCAACCCCGGCAGCGAACTGATGACTTTCGGTCTCAACGTTTATAACGGAGATATCATCAGTGGCAAGTATATTTTATCCGACTCTTCCTATGCCATGCTGTTTAATGATTCGTTCATTTCCGGTGGCGGACAAATCGGACCACGACATTCTGGCAGGCGGTTCAACCTGCTGTTTAACGATGGACACTCCGCGGGATTCAAACCGGTAATCAGCAATATATACTGGGGCAGTTATCCCGCTTATCATCCATGGTAATAATCTTTTAACCTAACCATATTTTAACCTAACCATAACAGAAAAGGAGTCCCCACATGATGTTTTCATTCAACAAAGCATGTGCTGCGGCGCTGTTCACCGCTGGAAGCATTTTTACCCTGATTGCCAATGAACCGATCACAGTACAGAAAGAAGCCAACTATTCCGCAATAACACATGATTCGTTCATGATGATTACAGGACCGGCAAAATCCGCCTATGCAATATCCTCGCTCCAGCAGAAAGGCCAAATTTATCTGAACCATTTTTGTATTTCCTGCCAGACATCGGACGGTAAACTGGAAACAGAATCGAAAACTCCGGCAAACAGGGTCAAAGAAATCCAGTTAGATGTAAACAAGGGAGTCTGGAAGGTCCAATATGACTGGGACAACATCATTGTTATCCGCACAATTGAGTTCGGCAATTATCCCGGACTCAAGGTTACCTATGATTATGAGGTTAAGAAGGATTTCAAATCAAAGCGTATTTACTGCAGTTTCGGCATGCCGCAGAATGCTTACAATCTCACAGGATACATGAATAATTCCGTCATGCAGTTCCGCGCCGTTCAAAAAGGGGAATGGTTCGGAATTAACCGCAATACGGACTTTCCCTATATCACATTTTCAGGAAAAGATACATACGGCGTGATGATTCTCGCCGGCAGCTGGAAGTCCTGGAATGAACTCCCCGGCATGTTGCTGTATGCTTCAACCGACCAATACTACTACACTGCGGAATTCATGTATCAACAGAGCAAAGAGCTGAAAAAGGGGGACAAAGGATGTTATTCCTTTTACATCATGCCTGTTGATGCCCGGAATGCGGCTTTGAATGCCGCTGAACTTTATGCCCGGTTGAAAAACGATATCAAGTGATCACCCCTTGCTGAAAGAGAGAATACGATGAAACATTTGCTTTGGCTGTTTCTGCTCCCGGCACTGTGTCTGAACGGCGCGGACATTGGAAACGTTACGCTGTTTCCTGTCACATTCCAGCGCAACAATTATTCCATAACAGAAAATTACCCTTATCTCGTCATGGTCATGCCGCAGGGCAACCGCAATGCGCTTTTGGCGCAGCCGCCGGATTTTGTGATAGATCTTCCTCCGCAGGTCCGGCTGATCCGTGCCTGCACCCGCTTCGTCCCTCAGAAAGATCTGCCGTTCCGGGAGGAGAAAACAGATCATGACGGCAAGCCGCTCCGCAGGTATCGTTTGGAAAAAATCGATTTCCAACACATTTCCATACAGGAAAACAGCAACCCATGGCGTTGCGGCTTTTATCTCTATCTGGAAGCGGACAAAGGGTCCGCAGGGCTTTCCGCTCCAGTGTTTTACGGTTTTGAACGCGCGGGAAAGACCATCGCTTCCGGCAGTTTCCGGCTTATGGTCCTGCCTGAACTCCAGCAGCCTCAGCACCGGTTCAAAAAATTCCGGTTGAGCGTGACGGAATTTCCCTGTGCCGGGCATCCCGACACTTCGATTTTTCAGCGCAAGCTGGAATTCTGGAGTTCTCTTACTCCGAAACTTTTCGTGACTTTCGGCTGGGAGCATTTCTTTCACCCGAAACAGAGCCTTGACCTGTTCAATCGTTACTGCGAATTTTATTACTTCACTTGGGCAACAGAGCACTCCACCATGATCCTGCAGGACACGGACTGCGACGACCTCGGGTTTTATGTCCGCAACCGCCTGGTCCGTCCCGGTGTTCCGCCTTTCGTGGACGGTAGCGGGAAAATTGATCCGCAGGGAATCTGCCCGCAATATCTGATGAAAGACCCGGAAGGTCTCTTCTATGGCGAATATTTGCGCCGCGCCATTGCGAAAGTCAAGAAATATGCACCATCCATGAACACTTTCATGATTGACTACGAGCCGCGTGCGACCGGAGGAACCTGTGATAACTGTCTTAAAGATTTTGCAGAATTTGCCAAACTTTCCCGCGTACCTTCGCGCAGCGAGATAAGTGCGGGACAGCCGCTGAATCGCAAGTGGCAGCTCTACAAGATCCATCAGAATAAAATCATCATGAATAAAATCGCGGAAGGCGTCCGCAAACATTATCCGGGGATGAAAGTCTCTTTCTGTACCACGGAATTGCGGCCTGCCGAGGCCTATCTCACCAGCTGGGATGCCGTGGATGTCAGCGCAGTGGATTCTATAACGGATTTCTATTCCATTATGAACTACTGCAGCGGCGTGGAATATTACGATGTCCTCAAATACGCCATGGAAAATGCCAAACACGCTGAAATCCTGCCGTGGATCGACCCCGCCGAGGAAGCGGAACGTTTCTTCGTGCGTTATTCTCCGGAAAAGATCCGGCAGAACATGATCGCCACAATTGCGCTCCGTGCCCCCGGTCTGATGTTCTATCCGACAGATACATTGGATGGCCGCTACATGACGGCGATCACGGAAACAGCCGGTCTGCTCGCTGGTCTCGAAGAGGTTTATGCCGGACACGATTTGAGCAAAGAACTGAAATTCCGTGCTGTCAATTCGCAGAAACTGAAACTCTTTGATGAAAAAGGAAATCTCAAGGTTGTGGATTATCCGAATCTTACTGAAAAAATCAGGGCCCACTTGCATGAAAAAAATGGCTGCTACGTACTGTCGGTCCTGAATTACTCTCAGGAAAAGGCTTTCCTCGAAGTCGCCATTCCCGGCTATCAGGGCAATAACTCCACCGCGGCGGATCTGAGCGGGAGAAAGAACTACACCGGACTTACGGCGGAAAATATCCGCAAAGGGTTTCTGGTGGAAGTCGAAGCGGACGGCTGCGCGGTCATCCGGATTTCAGACCGGAAGGAAAATTTCCCGGCAGTCAGCCAGCAGGCTCTGCGTAATCAACTGCATGACCGACAGCCGATCGCCGCCGGAGACGACAGCATCTACCAGTTCAATCAGGAAGGAAGCCGAGCGTCCCAATGGCGTATCTTCAAAGACGGCATTATGCTGAATCTGATCAACGGCGAAAATTACATTACCGTCAATCCCGGCAGAAACGGCCGCATTGAAGAATGGACTGTCGGACAGTACCGTCCGGTGGGACGTCCCAACGGAATGCTGGGTGAAGTTCAGTTCTATGACCCCGGACAGTCCGAATCACATGAATACAGGGTCAAAAACATTGACTTGAAAGGGAAAGTGCCGTCCGTGACGCTGACGACCTCTATTCTGGCAGACACCGAAGCCGGCGGAGATGGCAATCCTCTGGCCGGCCTGCTTATGGAAAAGCGGATAGAACTGGCAGACAACGGTTCGCTCCGGCTGTATGACCAGTTCACCAATCCGACAGAAAAGACAATGAAGTTCGGATTCCGGATTAAGAATACGCCTTACAGCGTCTGGGAAACACGTCACACTCCGGAAGTCCGGGTCAACGGCAAAGTTATGCCGCCGGATGTATATCTCAGGGAAGGGGTGAAACTGAACTGGTACGGGGCAGCAGGAGCAAAAACCATGACCGGCGATACAAACGCAATACTGAAAGCCGGACGGGAAACCTGGACTTTCAACTTCCCAAAGGCTGCAGGATTGTATTTCTGGAGCAATTCGATCCTTCACACGGTGGAATCCCTGTATCGTGAGATCACGCTCCCGCCGGGCGGAAAATTTGAAGTGGAGTCCATTCTGAAATATCAGGTCCGGCAGTGACGGAAGTTTTTATAATTTGAATTTTCATGATGGTCCCTATTTTTATGCAGCATTGAAATTCATTTTTCAATACAACAATCGCCATAGGGAAACATCATAAGGAGACATTATCATGCATACCATACATTTTGAATCTGATATTCCGGTTCGCTACACGCCGGATCTAACCGTGATAGGTGCCGGTCCCGGAGGAATCGCCGCAGCTGTTTCCGCTGCGCGGCAGGGAATTAATACATTGCTGCTAGATGCTCATACCATGCCGGGAGGAATGAGTACGGCAGCACGGGTGCCGATCTTCATGCCGTATTCCGATGGCATACGCATTCTCTGCGGCGGTTTCGGAGAGGAGGCGATTCTGCGCCTGCATGACTATTCCAGCTCTCTGGGATTCGATTCTGCAGAATCCATTGATGCCGAACATTTGAAGCTCGTTTATGAGGATATGCTTATGGAAAGCGGGGTTCACGTTCTATACGAATCACGATTGGCAAAGGTCCAAATGGACGGCACCCGCATTGAAAGTATCATTGTAACTGCACCGGATGGCCTTTTTGCTGTAAAAAGTCGTATTTTTATCGACGGGACAGGGAATGGAACGGTTGCGGCCTGGGCTGGGGCTCCATTTGAATTCGGAGCGCCTGACGGAGATGTGATGCCATCAACTCTTTGCTCGCTTTGGACTGGTTTTGACTGGACAACCTATCAGAAAGGAGGTCTGCACAATCATGGAGAAAAAGCTATGCTTGACTTGTTGGAACAGGCTTTTAATTCGGGTGAATTATCCCAGAGGGATTTCCATAATACAGGAATTTTCCGGATTTCTCAATACACCGCAGCGGCGAATATCAGCCATGAATTCAATGTGAATCCAAGCAGTGCGGAATCCATAACCGCAGCATTGATCACCGGGAGAAAACGTCTCAAGGAATATGAGCGTTTTTACCGACAATATATTCCCGGGTTCGCCAATGCACAGATTATTGACTCCGGCTCACTTCTCGGATGCAGGGAAGGACGCCGCATTCTCGGCGACTATGTATTAACCCGTAAGGATTTTGATGCAAGACGTGACTTCCCGGATGAAATCGGACGTTACAATTTTGCAGCGGATATTCATCCGTCGCACCCGGGACGCACAGCGATAGAAGAACACAAAAAACATTTTCATGAAAGTTGTATGAAACGGGGTGAAAGCTACGGCATTCCTTATCGTATTCTGTTGCCCCGCAATGTGAAAAATCTGTTGACTTGTGGACGCTGTGTCAGTTGTGATCGGGATGTGTTTGCTTCGATCCGAGTTATTCCCGGCTGCTATATCACGGGACAGGCCGCAGGAATCGCCTCTGCCATCGCCCTGGAAAACGGTAATGATGACCCTCGAAAAATTCATATCCCTGATTTACGCTCAAAGTTGATGCACCTCGGGGTTTACATGCATTGAAATCGCTTGAAATTAAAACTTGGGAACAAAATCAGAAAACAAAGATACAAAAATGATGATGACAGAACGGAACAGTATTTTTTGCAATAAAGCATTTCTCCTCGGAGTCAACTACTGGCCGCGGAAAAGCGGCGTGAAAATGTGGCGCGACTTCGATGAAAAAGAGATCGATGCGGAATTCGCGCAGATTCGAGAACTCGGAATGGATACGGTCAGAGTCTTTCCGCTATGGGATGATTTCCAGCCGATCTATGAACTGCCGAATGCACAGAACCGTCCGCGCGGCATCGGAATGCGTCATGACTGGAACATGACTCCCGTTCAGAACCCGGAAATGGTGGATGTGAAAATGCTGGAGCGGTTCGACCGCGTGGTGGAACTCGCCGGAAAACACAATCTGAAGCTGATCGTGGCTCTGCTGACCGCATGGATGAGCGGAACCCTGTTCAATCCGTCGTGGAAAGGCGGGCGCAATCTGTTCTCCCATCCGTTCCTGCTGAAATACCAGATGCTCTACTGCCGCGCATTCGCCAGACGGTATGCCGGACGCCCCGAAATTCTCGCGTGGGAATACGGCAATGAGCAGAACTGCACCGATGAATGCGGCTCTCCTGAAACCGCATGGGTCTGGCTCCATGCGCTGGCGGCGGAACTGAGGCTCCATGATCCGCAGACTCCGGTCGCTTCGGGAATGCACGGACTGGTCAACATCGCTTCGGAAAAACATCCGTGGGGCATTGATGACAACGCCGACGCCGTCGATCTGCTCACGACACACCCCTACCCTCCGTTCACACAGGGATGTTTCATGGAGAGCCCCACGGACCTGCGCGCCAATCTTCACGCCACGGTTGAAAGCCGTTATCTTGCGGATCTCGGGCATCGCCCCACACTCTGCGAGGAGACAGGAACCCTCGGAAACAGTTCCCTGTCCGAACCTCTGACCGCCGCATTCCTGCGGATGCGCCTGTTCAGTCTTTTCGCCAACCGGATCGAAGGCTGTCTCTGGTGGTGTTACAGCGATTTCCGCTGTTCCGGCGAACTCCCCTACCGGGATGTCCAGATGGAAAACGACGGGCTCGGGCTGACACGCACCGACGGACAACCCAAACCCGTTGCACTGGAAATGTCGAAGTTCCGCGCCGTGGCGGACCGTTTCGGCGGGCGTATGCCGGAGCCGGAGCGCAAAGCGGCGATTCTGGCAAGCGATCTCTGCGACGACTGGCTGAGTCTCTATAACTGCTATGTCCTCTGTGTACAGGCGGGAATCACGCCGAAGTTTGTCCGCCCGGATCGCGACGACCTGACGCCTTATCCGCTGATTCTTGCGCCGTCCCTGCGCGGAAGTATGCCTGTTTCGGTTCCTGCGTGGCAGAAAGTGACCGATGCCGTCAAACGGGGAAGCGTGCTCTATGTCTCCGGGGACGGGCTCAGCCTGAGCAATATGAAAGAGATCTTCGGAATCAGCGAAATGGAAAAAATCCCGTTGCCGGGAAAATATGCGGGGATTCAGTTCAAGGCAGGATTCCAGTGCAAAATTTCAGCAGATTTCCGGAACCGTTTTCACTCCTTCGCCTCCGAACCTGCGGCGTGGTATCCCGACGGCGCTCCCGCCATGCTGAAACACCGCTGCGGCAAAGGAACGGCATACTTCCTTTCCCTGCCGCTGGAAGCCTCGCTCGCCGGCGAACCGTTCGCGTTTGACCGCTCCGAAGCATGGAAATTCTATCAGGAGCTGAAAGAGACGGCAGGGCTGGAATCCGTCGTCGATTATCCCGATCCGCAGTGTGAACGCTGCTGGAATCCGGATCAGGCGGGACACGGCTGGCTGACGCTGGTCAATCACCGTCGCGAAGCAGTGGCGGCAGATCTGATCTCGCCCCGTCGGATCGTTGCCGTCAAGCCTGCCGCAGGAAAAGCAGAAATCACGGGAATGCGCGTCAAACTCGAACCGCTTCAGGCGGCAATTCTTGAAGTAAGCCTTGACGCACAGCCAGCCGAATGAAAACAGGCTCACAAATGCAGAAACCGGAAATGCACTGAGAAACACCGTTTCCTGAAATGAACGCCCCCGATGCAGAGCATACGGGGTAACGGGAAAGCGGAAACCATCTCGAAAAAAACAATTGTATGGTGCATGTCACCGCAGGCGAAATCTCCACGGCGGCGGGTCCACCCGCGAAAAGACGGAAAGCATATTGATCGGGAGAGTTCCGGCGGGGGATTTCGTGCTGTGCCTGCCAACTTACGCAGTCGGATCGCGGCAGATGCAGCGCGCCCGTACCGGGATATCTTTCATCCACTGCCGACACACAGGGCAAAACCATGCTGAATACAGCGGCAGTTTTTTCAACATCTCGCACATCACTCCGCAGAAAATTTGAATTTACGGTGGAAATCGGATTTGACATCAAGTTTGAGTGATGCTATAGTCAAAATTAAACCATTCAGGTGATTTGGTTCTTTGGTTGAATTTTTTCGGAAACAACGGCGGATTTTTCGTTTTTCCGCCAGAGTTTCTTTAACCCTAAATAAACGGGAGACCAAGTATGAAGTTCGAGTCATCCAAAATCAGAAATTTCGTTGTGGCCGGTCACAGCGGCAGCGGTAAAACCTCTCTTTGCGACCTGATGCTTTACAAGGCGAAAGCCGTAGAGCGATTGGGTTCCGTCGATTCCAAGACCAGTGTATCGGATTTTACGCCGGATGAACAGGAAAAAGGTTCCAGTATTTATACTTCATACATGAGCTGCGAATGGAACGGCTTCCGTTTCTTTTTCTCGGATACTCCCGGATACGGGCCTTTTATCGGTGAAGTGATTCCCGCATATCGTGCCAGCGGCGCCGCGCTGGTCGTGCTCGACGCCGCAAACGGACTTGAGATCGGCTCCATCCGCGCATTCAAACTGGGGAAAGCGTTTGATATTCCGAAACTTGCTTTTGTAAACAGGATGGACCGTGACAATGCCGACTTCTTCAAGGTGGTCCAGCAGCTTCAGGATGCTTACGGTAAAAATGTCGCCGTTCCCATGACTCTGCCGGTCGGCAGCGGCGCGCAGCTGGAACGTGTGGTAAGTGTGCTCGGAGATCCATCGCAGATTCCGGACAGCCTGAAAGACATTGCGGCAAAATGCAAAGAGGTTCTGCTTGATACCGTAGCCGAAGCGGATGAAGCTCTGATGGAACGTTATCTCGGCGGGGAGCAGCTTACCGAAGCGGAAATTCTGCGCGGGCTTCATGATGCGCTCAAGAGCGGCGCCCTGATTCCGATCTTCGCAGGCAGTGTCGCAAAGGACATCGGCGTGAGCGAGGTAATGGACGGGATCATCAACATCAGCCAGAGCCCGCTGGAACGCACACGTGTCGCCAGCGACGGCACAATCGTGAAACCGTCCGAGGACGGCCCTGCGGCGGCATTTGTGTTCAAAACCGTGATAGACCCGCATGTGGGGCAGTTCGCCTTCTTCCGCGTCCTGACCGGAAAAATCAAGGCGAACAGCGATATCCTGAACTTGAACAACGGCACGAAAGAACGTCTCGGGCACCTGATTTTCCTGAACGGGAAAACGCAGATCCAGATCGAGGAAGCATGTCCCGGATGTATTTGCGGCGTAGCGAAACTGCGTGCGACGAAAACCGGCGATACACTCGGCGAAAACAATCAATGCCATGTGATGTCTCCGATGGAATTCCCGGCTCCGGTGATCTCCTATGCAATTACAGCGGCGAAAAGCGGTGAAGAGGAAAAAATCATGTCCGGGCTGCAGAAACTCTGTGAATGCGATCCGACGCTCCACATCACCACAAACCATGAGACCCATGAATCCATCTTCAGCGGCATGGGGGAACAGCATCTTCAGATTGCCCTCCGCCGCCTGAAGGAGCTGACTAAAACCGATGTGATCGTTTCTACGCCCAAAGTTCCTTACCGCGAGGCGATCAACGGCAGGGCGGAAGGACATTACCGTCACAAGAAACAGTCCGGCGGGCACGGTCAGTTTGCGGAAGTCTACCTGCGAATCGAACCCTGCGAAGAAAAATTCCAGTTCGCAAATGAGGTGGTTGGCGGGGCAATCCCGAAAAACTTCATTCCCGCAGTTGAAAAAGGCGTGATCGAAGCAATGGAGCGCGGGCCTCTTGCCGGATGCATGGTGGAGAATGTCAAAGTCACGGTTTATGACGGCAAGTTCCATGACGTCGATTCCTCCGAAATGGCATTCAAGATTGCGGCGCGGCGCGCGTTCAATGAGGCGATGAGCAAGGCGAATCCGATCCTGCTTGAACCCGTAATGTCGGTCAAAATCATCATCCCCGGCATATATATGGGAGACATCACCGGACACCTGAACCACAAACGCGGACGCATCCTCGGCATGGATACCGAAGACGGAATGCAGGTGCTGCTGGCGGAAATCCCGCAGGCGGAACTGGCGAAATATGCCACGGAACTGCGCTCCATGACCCAGGGACAGGGAACCTTTGAAATGTCTTTTGCACGCTATGAGATGGTCCCGCCGAATGTGGCGAATGAGATCATTGCGAAATTCAAAGCCGAACACGGGGAAGAAGAAGACTGACCCCTGTTTTTACGGCAGATTGCCAGGCGGCATTCCGGAACTCCGGAGTGCCGCTTTTTCATTCAAAAAAACTGGTCTGGCACCGTGATGCTCTTCACCGGGGCAGTTTATTTTTAACAGCTAAATGCCCATGGGCTTTCCCTTTTTTCCTCATCTTCCCCTTGCAACAGCCTGTTGCCGGAGCCAATACATCATTATCGCTATCATATGCATCAAAAGTGTTATAAAATTATATTTTATACCTGATATATTCTCTTGTTTTGATTCTTTTTTAATATTATAATATAACAGAGAACAAACTACCGCGATGCAAGCATACACGGTATCGGGGATTTCGCCTGCGGCGACCAGCTTATTCAGCTGGACCGAAGCAGGA
>DXVA01000057.1 GCA_019408975.1 Lentisphaeria bacterium
AAAGTCCTGCACGAAGCATTTTTGCGATGCGGAGCATCGCACTATGAAACCAATTTTTTTAATAAATTCACGGGACACATATCATGGACCAGACCATAACAGACTATCTGCACAGCGCCGAAGCGGTGCTGAAAGCAGCCGCCGGAGAGGAAAAAGCGTTGCAGCGGGCGGCGCAGATCATTGCAGACTCCTATGCCGCAGGGCACAGGATTTACGTCTTCGGATGCACGCACTCCGCGATTCTGGCGGAGGATGTATTTTACCGGGCAGGCGCTCCGGCGTTCTGGCGTCCGCTGTGGGGACCGGGCATGAGCATCACGACAACTCCCGGGTTCCTGACCAGCGCCGTGGAACACAGCGAGGAAATCGGAAATGAAATCATACGCTGTTCGCAGATGACGGAAGGCGATGTACTGGTTCTCGCCTCGACTTCCGGCAAGAACGGTGCGCCGGTCGCTGTCGCGGATTCCGCATTGAAACGCGGCGCAAAGCTGATCATTCTGACGTCCTCCAGCTACCGGAACCAGGCGGGCAACCATTCCTCCATCCCGAACCTCTGGGCATTCGAAGACAGAGCGGTCATCATCGACAACCATGTCCCGTGCGGGGATGCCTCCATCAAAGTAAAGGATTGCCCGATGGGGCCCGTCTCCACAATCGCAGGCTCCTTCCTCATGCACACACTTTCTGCGCTCTCCATCGGGAAGATCATGGAAAAAGGCTTGACGCCGCCGGTCTTCCTGAGTTCCAACGCCCCCGGAGGGCTTGCCCATAATCAGAAACTTCTGGAAGACCCTGCGGTGCGCGGCGCCTTCCTGCTCCCGTAAGGCGGTGAAGCATGGCGCAGGTCGTATCCATTGACATCGGCACCAGCCGGATCAAAGTCGCTCTCTTTGATGAAACGGGAAACATGAGCTCCCTGCTGAGCCGCCGTCTCGACCGCGCGGCATCGCCCGACACACAGGATGCGGTCCAGTGGTTCGAAGTGACTGCGTCGCTGCTGCGGCAGCTGACTTCCGCAATCCCGGAGCCGGCCGACGCAGTCGTGCTTACAGGAAACATGCACGCGCTTCTCGGAATCGCCGGGGACGGTTCGCCCGTCGCCCCCGCCCGGCTGTGGAGCGACAACTCAGCGCAGAAAGAGTCCGATCAACTGAATGCTCTCTTCCGCGACACGCTGCTGGAACGTTTCGGCAATGCTTCAATCCCGGTCTTCACGCTTCCAAAGATCATGCGCATGAAAAAGGAAATGCCGGAACTGTATGCAAGGACAGCCAGATTTCTGCAAAGCAAGGACTACATAGCCTACCGCCTGACGGGAAATTTCGTGACCGATCCCTCCGACGCTTCCGGGACTCTCGCAATGGAACTGGATTCGAAACAGTGGTCCGCCGACCTGCTGGAAGACCTGAAACTTGACATCCGCAAACTGCCCGATATCCTGCCATCGACCGGGCTCTGCGGCGAAGTCACGGCGGAAGCCGCCTCCCTGACGGGGCTTGCACAGGGGACACCGGTCATCACCGGCGCCGGCGATCTCGCAAGCGCGGCGGTCGGTGGCGGCGTCAATTCCACCACACTCTCCCTGACGCTCGGCACCGCGGGGCAGCTCCTCGGCACAGGCTTGCCGGGATGCGGCAGGAAACTTGCGGGCAAGCTGTTTGTGTTCGCCCACGCAGATCCGGCTTATGAACTTTATCTGGGCTCGGTTCCTTCCGGCGGGTTCTCGTTTGAATGGTTCGCAAAACTTCACAACATCTCTGTGGACGAGTTTTTCCGTCTCGCGCAAAGTGTTCCGTTTACGGAGGATCTGCCGGTTTTCCTGCCCTATATCCTCGGACGGGGCGCGCCTTACATGGATTACGCACCGAACGGCGCATGGCTGAATCTGAAAGCATCGCATACGCTTGCCGATCTCTGCCGCGCGGCGGTATTCGGCGCATTGTGCCCGCTCCGCCAGTGCGCCGACCTGCTGGAAAACCTCGCGGGAAAGCGTACGGCTCTGGCGCTTCAGGCGCTTGCCTGCCGGGAAAGTGCGGTCAAAGACTCCGCAGGAGCCTTGTTCCGCCAGAAAAAGCTACTTCCGGCGAATTCGGAAGCATCGCTTCTCGGCGGCGCAGTCATCGCAATGGCTGCGCTCGGAGTCTATCCCGGCATGGAATCGGCAGGCAGGGCGATGGTGAAAAATTCTGAAGTGGATTTGAGTCACGATGAATCGGCGGAACTGATGTTCCGGCGTTTTCTTAAACAGGAGGTGATCCGGTGAAAATCAAAGTTGTCACAGGCGATATTACAAAGCTTCCGGTGGACGCCGTCGTCAATGCGGCAAACTGTTCGCTTCTCGGCGGCGGGGGCGTGGACGGCGCGATTCATCGTGCCGCAGGCCCCGGACTTCTGGAAGAATGCCGTAAAATCGGCGGGTGCCGCATAGGAGAAGCCGTGATCACGCCCGCTTTCCGTTTGCCCTGCCGCTATGTGATTCATACCCCCGGCCCCGTCTGGCGCGGGGGAACACATCATGAACCGGAGCTCCTTGCCGCATGTTACAGGAATTCCCTGATGCGCGCCGAAGAAAAACAGTGCCGTTCCGTTGCGTTTCCCTGCATTTCCACAGGAATTTACCGTTATCCTGCAGAACTTGCCGCACAAATCGCCGTGGATACGGTCTATCATTGGAAAGGGGCTTTTCCGGAAGAAGTGATTTTCTGCTGTTTTCAGGAGCGGGATCTGAAAATCTACCGGAACTGCCTGGGAGTATAACGAAGCAGAAGACGATGAAGCGACATTATTTTTCTGCACAAGGTTGAAAAAAACACGATGGGCTGATATGGTAAGACGGGTCGTCGCAACTTTCAGAAAGTCGGGAACAAATTGAATTTTTTATTGAAAAAAGCATGGGGAATCAGAGTATGGCTCTTTTTTCTCTGTATTGCGTCAGGGGGGATTATGATCACACTCAACGGATGCGCCACGGATTCGGGCTCGTATCACGACAACAAAACTTACCCGAGCGCGTTGTACGGCAACGTCACCAGGCGCTCTTTCTCCTATGAGGGCCCCGCACGGAATCCCGTGATCGTGATTCACGGATTGCTGGGGGCACGCCTCGAAGACGTTTCAAAGAAAGAAAACATCTGGGGCAATTTCGCGCTGAGCGAAATGATATCGGGGGGCAAGTTCGGACGGCTGGCACATCCGATGCAGAACGGCAAGCCGCTCAAGGATATTCACAGCGACGTCAAGGCAACCGGACTTCTGGAAAAGGCGGAAATTCTGGTCATGGGAGTCCAGCTTCAGCTTGACAACTACGACATTCTCGTCAAGACTCTTGAAGACTGCGGATATGTACCCAATACCAGGCCACTTCCGAAAGACAAGCATTTCTACTCCCAGTTCATTTTCCATTACGACTGGCGGCGCGATATTTCCGAAAACGCCGTCGAACTGGAAAAATTCATTCAGAAGCAGCGTGCCTATCTGCAAAAAGAATACGAACGGCTCTACGGAATCAAAAACTACAATGTCCAGTTTGACCTGATCGCCCACAGCATGGGCGGACTGCTCGCACGCTACTTCGTGCGTTACGGCGGAACGCTCCTGCCGGAAAAAGAGGAAGAGACTCTGCCCGTCACATGGAAGGGCGGGAAATATGTGGACAAAGTCATCATCATCGGTACGCCGAACGGGGGATACGTCGATACGCTTCTTGAGCTGACCGAAGGGCTCCGGCTGGTAGCGGCGTCCCCGGCATACCCGAAGACAGTGATCGGTTCGTTTGTCTCATATTACCAGATGCTTCCGAATGCGGAAGGCAAACATGTCGTATGGGAAGACTCGAAAGAGCCTGTTGACTACTTCGCGCTGGACACCTGGCTGAAGTTCAAGTGGGGGCTCGCCGACCCGAAGCAGGACAAATGGCTGAAGGAGATCATGCCGGAAGTCGCCTCTGCCGGGGAACGCTATGCAGTCGCAGTGGACCATCTGGATAAATGCCTGCGCAAAGCGCGCCAGTTCAAAAAGGCAATGCAGATCCATGCGGAAACGTATCCGGACGATATTGCCGTCTATCTGATTGCGGGAGATGCGGTACTGACGAACCATACGCTCGGCGTCAATCCGAAAGACGGTTCGCTCAAGGTGCTGGACCGCGATGCGGGCGACGGAAAAATCACCGCCGCGAGTGCAAGGCTGGACCTGCGGGACGGCGGCGACTGGTTGTTCTTTACGAACTCGCCGATCAACTGGAGCGGAGTCTATTACTTTCAGGGGTCGCACATGGGAATCATGAACAGTGAAGTGTTCGGATCGAACCTTCGTTTCATCCTGATGGGGCTCCCGACACCTCATCAGAGGTGTACCAGAGATGAGTATATGAACCTGATCAAAAAGGCGGATGAGTATCAGAATGGTGTCCACGGAAAGTAGTGAGAAGTGGGCGCCGGACTATATCTGCCGAATTACGGGTTCCGACGGGGAAGCCACGCTGTTCGCCTACCTGGATTCCGGCGGCAGCGGCGAGCCGGTTCTTTTCCTGCACGAATTCGCCAGCTTCTCCTATACATGGGAGAAAATGCTGCCGTTCCTGCCGGAGTCCCGCCGCTATATCCGCCTGGACTGCATCGGCTTCGGCTACACGGTGCATGACTGGACAAATGAACTGTCCACCTACAACCAGGCGGAACTGATCGCGCAGTTCATCCTGAAACTGAACCTCTCCTGCCTGACGATCATCGGGCACGGCATGGGCGGCGAAATTGCGCTTCTGCTGATGAACTCGCCGCTGGTCCGCGTACGCGTCAGACAGCTGATGCTGATCTCATGCGGGGCGCTGGAACAGAATATCCCCGAGTTCATCGACAATATTGCGCGTTCCTCCCTGACACGCCCCGTCCTGCGGCTGATTCACTCCCGCTTCGTGGCGCGCATGATGCTGGCTTACGGGTGCGCGCCGGGGCATATGCCGGACCCTGAAGCGGTAAAGGAATACGGGGCGATGCTCAAAATCCCCGGACGCATCCAATCCATCATTTCCGCAGCAAAAACTTACAATCTCCCGCTGTCGGTTCCGAGCGGACTTCAACTGCCCGTCACGATCCTATGCGGCGAGGAGGACAAAGTCTATCCCCCCGCGGCATCCCTGCGCCTGCACGAAGCATTGAAACCGTCAGCCATTCACATGCTTTCCAACTGCGGGCATCTGCCGCAGGAGGAATGCCCGCAGGAAACAGCCATGCTGATCCGGAATATGCTGGAAGGCGTCATTTCACAAACAGAGGAACACCCTGTCCCGAAACAGGAAACCGAAGCGCCGCCGCACCGTCCGCTGAAAATGCGCCGGCTTTTCGATTACTGGAATCTGGGTTCCATCCTGATCATCATCACGTTGAAACTGCTCCAGTTTTTCCGTCACCTCGGAGTCAGTGCGGAAACACACGGCTGGCGCAAAGTCACGGGCATTTTCCTGAAAAAAGAGTATTCCAAATTCGTGATCGCCTCATTCCGCCTGAGCTATTGCAGTCCTTACGGGGCACCGGAAAAAAACCGTCAGGCACGCGACATCCTCATCGGAAAACTGAAAAAATTCCTGACTTCCAGAGCGGAACTGCAATGGACAGTAGAAGTCAGTTTTTTCCTGTTCCGCAAGAAGAAACTGCTGGTGACGGATATCATGGAAGCCGCCATGGACCGTTCCGGCAGGCTTCTTTCAATCGTGCCTCATTTCGATGAACGGCATCCCGTTCTGAGCATGGCGACGCAGGAACAGGCGGATTTCATGATCCGCCAGGTGATCGAAGTTTACAACGAACTGAAAGATTCGCCTCCCGGAGAACGCTCTTTCCTGATTTCCAAAGCATTGAAAAAGCGGATCAAACGCCGGAGCAGGCTCAGCATGATCCGCAGGAAACGCCTCTCCTCGCTGGCAGAACGCATCATGAGCGCCACATTTCTTTATTTCGAGGAATTACCGCAGAATCCCGCAGAAGCGCAGGCGCGCCGATTCAAAACCCCCGATTTCAAACGGTCGCGCCATCCCGGCTGGGGACTGCTCTGCATTGTCGTGCGCTTCACCGCCGATCTGTCCGAAGCGGACCTCTGGTGGCAGTTCAACCACGTTCCCGTGGACGGCGCCCCCATGCAGGAAGCCCTGACGGAGCTCAAAAAACAGTGGGGCGCCGCCGGAAACGTTGTCTATCCGGCAATGAACGGCTCCATTACGCGCCCGGAAACCATGTACTGCGGCGACCGCATCTTCCGCGCCCGTTTCTACATGGACTTCTCGCCGCTCATGAAAATACGCAAATATCTGAACGCGAACTACCGGAACGAAATGAACGGCAATGCCTCCCTCGCCGGACTGCTGATGTGGGGACTTTCACGGCATCCCTTCTTCCGGCGCATGAAAATGCTCCTGCCGGTGGACTGGCATGACTCAAATCAGGAACGTGAACTCGGACTCCTGATCATACGTCCCGGCGTGTTTAAAGAGGAAACGCCACGGCAATCTTTCTTCCGTTTTCAGCGGGAAATGAACAGACGGCTTGCAGGCATCCGCCACGGCAACAGCGAAAGCCTTGAGTTCCTCGCGCTCTGCACAATGCTCCATCCGATGTTCTACCTGCTGGTAAAGAAAATCGCTCCTGCGGCATTAGGTGAAATCGTCGGAACCATGGGAATCTCGATCATCCGCGACGCCGAGGTTTTCGTCAGTCCGCTGACCGATCTTCAAAGCAACGGGTTTATGTCGCTCGGCTCGACTTCGATTCCAACCGCCGACGGACGCACCGCCGGGTCGGTCTGCGTCTGCGGCTCCCGTTCCCAGATCCGCTGTTACTATGAGGCGATCAGCACGCTTGAGGAACAACTTGCCGGGCTCGGAGAATTGATGAAATAAAGTAAAGACAAGAGAGATCAATCCTTTGCTTTTCGATTTATCAATAAATCGAATTGGGATAATAGAAGAACTTCGCATTTTTCGGAGTGATCACATCCGCGGGAACCGTGACCCGTTTCTCCTGCGTTTTGGGTTTGCCCTTGAGCTGAGCGACGGCGTATTCGACACCGTAGGCAATCATGCGCGGCGGATATGTCACGTTGAACTGGACCAGCGGGTTCTTGTCCAGCACTTTCTTCACGATCGCCTTGGAACCGCCTCCGCCGATCATCAGTTTGATATCCTTGCGCCCGGATTCCTCGTAGGCTTTCAGCGCGCCGAGCAACACATCGTCGTCACCCGTCCAGACAGCGTCGATCTTCGGGTATTTCTGGAGAAAATTCTCCATCAGCTTCAACCCTTTCTCCGTATTCCAGTAAGAGGCCTGCGACTCCAGAATGCGGATTCCCGGATATTTCTTCATGACCTCCCTGAATGCGTTGACGCGCAGGGTATTCACCTCGCATGGAATCCCCTCCATGATCAGGATATCGCCTTTGCCGTCAAGTTTTTTCGCCATCTCTTCCGCACAGGTGCGCCCGAATCCGGCATTGTCTCCGGCAACGGTCAAATCCTGAACATCCTTTGTGAGCCCGCGGTCCACCACGACCAGATAAACGCCGTTCTTTTTGACCTGCTCGCAGATTCCCGTCAGAGGAGCCGGTTCCTGTGGCAGAAGCACCAGCGCCCCGACTCCCTGCACCAGCATGTTCTCTATCTTGCTGACCTGTTCCGCAGAATCCTTCGCCGTGGAAATGATGATCTTGAGATTCGGGTCCTTTGCCTCCATTTCGCGCTTGACCTGCTCCGCCCACCAGACAACGCCGCCGGTCCAGCCGTGATCCGCACTCGGAATCGAAATCGCCACCTTGAGTTTACCGTCATCCTTTTTCCCGCATCCGCACGCAAAGAAGAGTGACGCCGCACATGTCAGCAGCATTGCAATTCTGAACATTTTCATTTCCGACCCCTTTTTTTATTTTAATTCTTTATAGTCCGTCAACTGTTTCTCTGTCTCTGGATCAAAACCGCGACAATGATGATGGACCCTTTGACCAGTCCCTGAAGGTTGACCGGAGCGCCCCACATATCCAGCGCGTTGGAGATGATCCCGAGAATGAATACGCCGGCGACCGTTCCGGCAATGGAGCCGCGCCCGCCGTTCATCGCGGTGCCGCCGATGATCGCCGCCGCAATCGCATCAAGTTCATAGGACAGTCCCGCATCCGTGGAACTGATCGAGTTCAGGCGCGTACTGAAAAGAAACGCCGAAGCTCCGGCGGTGAACCCGGCAATCGCATAAGTGATGAAACGGACGACATTCGTCCGGATCGCCGCATACTCCGCCGCTTTCGGGTTGGCGCCCGTCGCACAGATATGCCGTCCGAGCGAAGTCTGGCGCAGAATCACGCCGAAAACCACGGCAAGCCCGAAGAAAATCCACGCGGGGAGAGGAAGCCCGAGGAATGCCGCACTGCCCAGAGAACGGAACATGTCGTTGCTGCTGCTGACTGTTCCGGCGTCCGCCATATACAGCGAAAGCGAACGGTAGATCGAAAGCGTGCCGAGCGTCGCAATGAACGACGGCACTTTGCCGAGCGTGATGATCGCGCCGTTCACGACTCCTCCCAGAACTCCGATTCCCAGCGTCACCGCAAATGCCGCAAGGACTGCGGCGGCAGGGTCCGCGATCTTCCCCATGAGCATGATCCCCGACACCCCTGCAAGCGCCAGCAGAGAGCCGATTGAAAGGTCGATCCCTCCGGCAATAATCACAAATGTCATGCCGAGCGCCACGATTCCCGTATAGGACACCTGCCGCGTGATATTGACCAGATTCTGCGGGCTCCTGAAATGTTCATTGGATATCATGCAGACAACCAGCAGCGCGGCAAGCGCGAGGAAAGGTTTGCTTTCGTTGAGAATATCCATCCATGCCCGTTTTTTCTGAACTGCTGCCTGATCCTGACTCATTTTACACCTGTTGCCAAATACATGATTTCTTTTTCGTTGACGTGTTCGTCCTCAAGGACTCCGGCAACCGTCCCTTCGCGCATGACCGCGACTCTCCGGCAAAGCCCGATGACTTCCTCAAGGTCGGACGAAATGATCAGGCACGCCATTCCCTGCCGTGCCAGACCGTTGATGAAATAATAGATATCGCTTCTCGACTTGATGTCGATACCGCGTGTAGGTTCATCGAAAATGAAAATTTCCGGCGAGTGGTCGAGGCTTTTCGCAATCGCCCCTTTCTGCTGATTTCCGCCGCTGAGTTCACGGATCGGAGTCGCGCCGGAAGTCGTCTTGATCTCGAAGCGGCGGATATATTCCTCCGCCGCCTCCTTCTCCTTTTTTTTGCCGATGAAAGCTGCCCGGCAATATTTTTTCAGGGAGATCAGCGTGCAGTTGTGCGCCAGCGGGAATGATGAAATAATACCGGAACTCTGACGGTCCTCCGTCAGATACGCGATTCCCGCCGCAACCGCCTGTGCCGGCGTTTTGATCCGTTTTTCCCCGCCGTTCACCAGAACCTTTCCTGAAATGATTCTACGGATTCCATAGACCGCCTCGGCAAGTTCAGTCCTGCCGGATCCGCCGAGCCCGGCAAGTCCGAGAATCTCGCCCCGATACAACTTCAGGGATGCATCATGCACCAGTTTTGCAAGCGTGACGCCGTCCAGTTCCAGGGCGGGCACCTTCTCTTCCGGCAATTCGAGTTTCGGCGGGAAAATACGGCTGAGCTCGCGCCCGACCATCAGATTCGCCATGTCTTTCGCCGTCAGCTCCGAAACCGGTTTCCCGCAGATGAATTCACCGTCGCGCAGAACCGTGACCGCATCGCAGATTTCCTTGACTTCATTCAATTTATGGGAAACATAGATGATGCCGATTCCGTCATCGCGCATGGAGCGCATGATCCGGAAAAGATTTTCCACCTCCGGCGGATTCAGCACCGTGGAGGGTTCATCCATAATCAGCAGTTTACAGGTATGATTGATCGCCCGCGCAATTTCCACGAGCTGTTTTTCCGCAATGCTTAAAGTCCCGACCTCCGCATCGGGGGAAATTCTGCTTTCAAGACGCTCCAGCAGTTCGCGCGTCCGCCTCCGCATGGCGGCATGATCCAGAAAAACGCCGCCGCGTTTGAGTTCATGACCGAGAAAGATATTCTCGCGGACCGTCATCTCATTTGCAAGGTTGAACTCCTGCGGAATCGTAACGATCCCCAGACGCAGAGCGGATTCAATCGTGATACGCCTCAGCGCCCTGCCCTGAAAAATGATCTCGCCGCTGTCCGGGCGCGTCACACCGTTGATGCATTTGATCAGTGTGGACTTGCCTGCTCCGTTTTCCCCGATGAGCCCGGTGACGGAACCTGCCCGCACAGACAGCGAAACATTGTTCAGAACCTTGACTTCCGAATAAGATTTATAGAGTCCCCTGACTTCAAGGAGCGTTTCCGCATTCATACGCCTTTCAACCTCTGACATTGATTATGAAAGAGATAATTTACATGGAAAAAGGCTGAATTCAAGTTTCAGGAAAAAGCAATCCGGAAAATCTGTCGGCGGAACTATGCGCAGACAGCACGCACCCTGCGGAACTCCGCCGTCCACCGGGGAATTCCGCAGAAAACCGCATCCGCCTTACCCCTTGACGCCGCCGAGCATGATGCCTTTGACGAGCTGTTTCTGCATGAACAGGAAAATCAGGATCATCGGAATAATGCTCATCGTGACTGCCGCCATCAGAAGGTTGGTCTGCTGTCCCTGGGAGGAGTCGAATGCGAGCATGCCGATCGGCAGAGTATAGAGCTCCGGCGATTTGATCATGACCAGGGGCCAGAACATCGAATTATAATTGCCGATGAACGTGAAAATCGTCAGCGTCACAATCGCCGGACGCGCCAGCGGCAGGATCACGGTCCAGTAGAGCTGCCATTTGCTTGCGCCGTCGATCTCGGCGGCTTCATCCAGCGAACTCGGGATATTCATCATGAACTGGCGGATCAGAAAGGTGCCGAACGCGGAAAACGCGGAAGGGAGAATCAGTCCCTGAAGCGTGTTGACGAGTCCGAGATAAATCATATTCTGGTAGTTCGGGATCATCATCACCAGCGAAGGAAGCATCATGGTTGCAAGATAAAGCAGGAACACAAGATCGCGCCCCTTCCACTTGAGGCGGGAAAAGCTGAACGCGGCAAGGCTGCTCGTGAAAACCTGAAGGAAAGTCACCCATGCGGCAACCAGAATACTGTTCCAGTACCAGCGCCCGAACTGAACGCCTTTCATCGTAAAGACATCCCGGTAGTTCTCCCACTGGAACACGGTCGGAATCCATGAGTCCAGCCCGATTTCCTGCAGGCGTTTCAAGCTGGCAAGAACCATCCACGTGAACGGAAGCACCATCGCAGTCGCCACCAGCGCAAGCACCACATGAATCAAAAGCAGTTTACAGCCATCAAAAGAAAGTTTCATTTTGCGCGCATCCTATCTTAATCGTTCGTATATTTGTTGCCGAATTTCCAGTTGAACAGCGTCACACAGAACACCATGACGAACAGAGTCCATGCGACAGCCGAAGCATAGCCGAGCCGTCCGCTTTCAAATCCCGCGCTGTAAATGTAATACGCAAGAGTCGTGGTCGATCCGGCAGGACCGCCCTTGGTCATGGTCCGCGCGGTCTCAAATCCGCCCTGCAGCCCGCCCATGATCGACATGATCAGGATGAAGAACGTCACATTGGAAAGCTGCGGCCAGGTCACATTCCAGAAGCGCTGGAACGGAGAAGCGCCGTCGATATCCGCCGCTTCGTAAAGCTCCTGCGAAACACCGGAAAGCCCGGCGAGGTAAAGCAGCATGTTGTTGGAACCGATCGCCGCCCAGAATCCCATGATCATCAGCGAAGGTTTCGCCCAGTAGTAATCCGAAAGCCATTTCGGTGCGGTCAGGCCGTCCGGCGATCCCGCCATGCCGGGCATTGCCAGAAGCACATTGGAAAGCCCAAGGCAGATGAAAAGCCCGACCATGACAATGCCGTCAAGCACGATCGCGTTCGACATTCCGTAATCATAGCCGCACTTGTATTCACGCCCGGTCAGGAACATCAGAAGCGTGAAAATCACGGCAAGCGTGACAAGGGACAATCCGAGCGCCCCGCCCCACGGCAGGCTGCACCAGAGCTGGCAGCACAGCATCGGAATCGAAAGCACGACGAGCGCAATCACATAGCTCAACGTGCCGATTTCCCCGTTTTTCCAACCGGTAATCACGCGAAACAGGGCATACGAGTAAACGAGCCCCATCACAATCAGGCAAATTGCGGAAATCACATGGGCGGCAGTCGGAGACATGGACGCCGCAATCGGCGTAATCCGGTCCAGCACAGGCTGAAGAGCATTGTTGATGGGGCCGTTTTCCGGGCTGTAAAGTTTTTTCCATAGAATATACGTCGCAACACCGGCGGTAAAACTCGGAAAATAGAAAAGCGTCCGGTAAACCGTCTGCCCGCCGACACTTCCCAGCACAAGAACCGTTCCGACGATCCCGCAGATCAGCAGCGTCATTGCCGTGGAACCCGCTCCGGCGAGAATCAGCATCCCGCAGGCGACAATCAGGACCACGGTCAGCACCACAGCCCCGTAAACCCGTTTCATACGGCTGCACCGGAAATCATTGTTCAGCAGCAGAGCGGCGAAAAGACTGCCCGCAATGCCGAAAGGAATGCCGAGCATCAGGAACAGAGTATTGCCGAGAAAAGTCGGAAAATCGGGATCGGTGAACAGTTTTTTGAAATTGGCGAATCCGACCGAGCGGAGCTCCTGATTCTGAAACATATTGTGCATTTCCAGATTCCAGTCCGTAAACGCCATGAAAAGACTGATGGCAAGCGGAATCGTCGTAAAAGCGAGAAATCCAAGAATGTTCGGGAGCAGAAAAAGGATTCCGGTGGAAATTTCGCGAACATCGCGGCGAGTCAGTTTCAACATGATTATTCGGCTCCTTTCAGCATACCGAGGTGAGCGTAGTATTTCTTATAAAAGGGATTCTTAATCCAGTTCTCCGGAATCTTTTCACCGGAAACGATCTTTCCGCGCCGGTATTTCCAGGTCGCCTTGACCGCATCGATTTTCTTCTGCAGTTCCATATCACGCTCATACATCGCGGCGAGTTTGTCATTTGCGGCAACGCTTTCGGCGATACCGCTGTTGACACGCTCCACTGCCTCATTGACCGCCTCTTTCGCCGTCGCGCGGTTTGCCATGACCTTGCTCAGGGCATAGGGAAACCAGCCGGTTCCGGTCTTTCTGAAATAAGGTGTCTGCGGAACGGGAATCGCATAATGTATCGCATATTCCAGTTCCTTTGCATGGATGTTGCCTTCGTTCGGATATTCCTTCGGAGAAAGATATTCCGGATTGTCCAGGGCATATTTCGGATTCGGCGGCAGTCCGTCCGTATATTTGATGATATAGTCGTTATACTCCTTGCTCGCAAGAAATTCCATGAAATACTTCGCCTTGTCAAAATGCCTGGTTCCTGCATAAACGCCCGTGGCACGCGCTGTAATCAACGCATTTTTAAACGGCCCCTGCGGATAGAGTGCCATTGCCATCGGGAAACGTTCATTCTCCGCCAGTTCACGGAAACGGACTAACGCCCATCGCCCGGCAATGATCGTAGCATAGTTTCCATTGATGAAATGAGTGAATGTCGCTCCGCCGAATCCGGTTTCCGTATCATTCGAGGCGACTTCCGCCGCCGTCGGCAGAATCTTGTCCACATAAGTCCATCGGTAAAGCTGCTCGTAAATTTTATAAAAGCGATCATCATTCGCAATACATTTCGTCAGAGTCTCGTTGTAAACATCGATCCCGTTACTGCGCGCATTGATGACAATAAAGGGTTCCCCCAGAGATTCGGCGGAAAGCGAGAAAAATATGGTGCGCCGGGTATTGGATTGCCCCGTCCGTGCCATGAATTTCTTTGCGATCTTTTCAAAATCTTCCGTGGTCCACTCCTCGTCCGGCAGGCTCAAATCATATTTCTTCAATGTGTTCAGGTTAAAAAGAACGCTGGACACGGCAACGTTGCAGGGATAACCATACTGTTCCCCTTCATAAGTAAGCAAGCCCTCCATGTTCGGATAGGTCGAATTCAATCCGTATCCGCCTCTTTCCGCATCCGCATTCAACGCCCTGAGCAATCCCATCGCACCGAAAACCGGCACATTCAAATGATCGATCAAATCACCTGCAACCCCGGATACAGCCTGAATGATCGTGCTTTGATTGCTTGACGCATTCAACTTGATTCCGAAAGCCGGAAACCGGCTGTCCTTCGATAAATCAGGATACTTCGTTTTCAGCCATTTTTCAAACAGTTCCGCCTGTTCAAAACGCTGCGGATTCGTATCGCTCATCCATTCCAGCTGTGGATACTTCTCCTGTGCTTCCGGCCTCAAAAGAGCCGTGAAGACAGATACGACAATGAGCACAAACAAGCTCAACAATAGAATTTTGTTCATATCAGCCCAACTTTCCAAATTTAAAACGATGTGACGAAATCACAAAGGGAAGCACACCCAGTTCCCTACCGAAGGCAAATGTAATATAAACATCAAGCGGAAGATTGCAAGCGAGGAAAATATCTTCATCGAAGAATATTTTATTTTTTAACATTTTCCGCTTTGCGCCGTGAAACAAGCTTCAGAAAACAGGTAATGAATATGATGCGGTTTCCGCCCTGCCGGACAGCAGTCAACCGGCAGGGCAATACGGATCAGGGAATCCGGAGCAGCTCGATATTGCGAATCCAGAAACGATAATCCTTCTCTTTCGGGTTCACGCCGATGCGAAACATTTTCACATCCGTTTCCTGGACAGGCAGCAGCATGGTAACGGTACGCCACCCGGAAGAAACAGGGCCAATGCCGAGCATTGTGGTCCTTCCGACCTCTTTCTGCGTGCCCTCGACAAGCATCAGGTTGCTTTGTCCGATTCTGCCGTCGCCTTTGATCTCAAAGCGGATCGCCGCCGCGCCTTTGAAAGTCTCTTCCGGCAGGCGCAGGACATATTCCGGGTAGGTCCAGAAATCCCCCGATGTAAAACGGGTTCTGAAACAGACTGCGTTTTCATCCGGGGCATCCGTAATCTCCATCCGCCCCGAACTGTTGCTTCTCCAGCGTTTCGCGGAATTCTCCAGCGGCTGCCTGGATGCCGTATTCAGAGCCGCCAGAGAACGCAGGGGCACGACTGCCGGTGCAGCCTTGCGCCCATTGAAAATGCCGTTTACAGTCAATTCAGTCACGGCGCGGTCCGGAGCACCTTCCAGAATAAACTCATTCCTGCTCATCGGCGGAAGCTCCATCTGTTCCGGCAGCCCGGAAAGCCCGGAGAGCCCGCCAACCTTCACTTTTCCTTTCTGCATCTGTCCGGAAAGATTAAACACCTCAAGCCGGATTCGCCCCTTTCCTTCGCGGAACAACATGCAGTTGCGATCGCTGGAAGCCTCAAAGCCGCTCAGAAAAACAGGTTTGAAAACAATGGCATGCTCCGCATTCAATACACGTTTCTTTAAGCGTCCGGTAAAAACGGGAGCCTTCGACGCTTTCAAGCCGGAAATACCGCGGATATATCCCGGATAGCGGGAAAGCGGCAGCGCGGAGGAAGGATGAACCGTCGTTTTCCCCATGATGTCCACACATTCCAGGTCACCGTCGACAGGCAGGGAAAATGTGGCATCAGCGACAGAGGCGTCCGTAACAGCCGCATCATGCTTTTCTCTGTCCAGTATGGATTCCAGCCATGCAACCAGCGTTTGAGAGCCGTCCGGCTGTTTGAAAAGGAAAGCGCGCCTGCCCTGCCCAAGATCATATTCGCCCTGATATTCCGCTCTGTCCAGTTCCCATAAGAGCGTGGAAAATGCAGCGACCTGCGGTTTGGCGGAATAATCGCGGCGCAGCATCCCCCAGTCTTTGGAGCCATTGCGCTCATGGTAAGGAGGAAATACAAAAAAGTAACTGCGCATGACTCCGTTGGCAAGAAACAGAATCGGTGACTTCACGATAAACTCAGCCAGAAGACGATCCTGCGCCGCAGTCGTTTCCGCCTGTCCGCGCTTGGAACTTTCTGCGGCGGAATCTCCCTCCGCATTGGTTCCGGCTTCCGTCAAGTAAACAGGAATCTCCTCCATGCCGTTCTTCCGCAGAAAAGCACGGATTTCCGTCGTGATTTCCGGATAGCGGGAAAGAGCCCGGTAGGCATGATAGTTGAATATATCGAAGTAGTCTTTTACGCCGTTCTTCATATAGATGGAGGCATAATTCCCAAGCGGGAACATGCAGAAGGAACCTTGCAGAAGCACAAGTTCCGGGTCTCCGGCGCGAAAACCGAGCGAGGCGGCTTTCTGGGCGGCGGCAAGGTCCCACGGTGTCTCATGATGGGCAGGATGATCCGGTTCATTCCAGAATTCCCATGCGCTCATGCGTCCCTTGAAATCGGAAGCAAGCGCTTTCGCAAACCGGTATAAGGCAAGCAGATCGTCCGGCAGGTTGTTCCGCTCCGCCTTATACTGCGCCCATGCCGGCGAATCATGCGTCAATCCGAGAATATTGATGCCATGCGATTTCAGATTGTCCGCATTGCGTTTGTAATGCTTCCAGTTGATTTCGGCACCCTTTGACGGCTGAACCTCTTTCCACAGGAGTCTTTCACGTATGCTTCCGACTCCGCTCCTGCGCAGGATTTCGATCAGCAGGTCAAATCCCTCTCCGGGGAAGCGCGTATTGTTTCTGTCCGCGCGCCCGAGCCAAGAAAGAGCGGTATCCAATGCAAACGGCGACTCAGGATTCGGTGTGCGTCCTTTCGGGTCGCGCACGACCGTAAAAGAACGTCTCCCACGGATTTTCCCCTTGCCGGAATTCAGGGAAATCGTGTAATATCCCGGAGACAGCTTTCCGGCTTTCAGTGTTCCGTTTTCCGGCCAGATCCCCTGGTTCACAGTTTTTCCGTAAAAATCCTGAATCTCATAGCGGAGCGGCGCATATTCCTTAATTCGCGTGAACTGAAACTCCGGCGTTTCGGAATCCAGGAAAACCGTCCCCGGAGCCTTACAGCGGATTTCAACCGCGGCATCAAGAGGGGCGGCGGCAGTTCCGGCAGCCCGGATGTTGCGGAGCCACATCGTAAACCGGTCCGCCGTGGGATTGGCTCCAATCCGAAGGCCATTCACTCCTTTCAAATTCAATTTCAGGGAGGGATCACGCAGATCAATCCTTACAGTCTGCCACTCCCCGGTCGGCGCGGGAAGCGCAATGCGTCCTTTCGGTGTCAGCATAAGAAACGCCGCTTTCCAGCGGGCGGAAGTTTCCGGCTGAACAAGTTTGATTTCAAATTCAATAACACTCATATTTTCCAAAGATTCGCCGGATGCGGCTTTGAATGTCGGATAAGCCCAGCGATCCACGTTTCCGCGGAACGTGAAATCGAAGCGTATCGCCTTTTCCGAAGCGTCAAACGATCGCTTCGTAATACCGGAGGCATTATCCTGCCATCGTTCCGCACGATTCAGTTCCCGATCCAGTTCTCCTCCGAAGCAGCAGAAGCCCGCGAGGCTCAATAAAACAGCGGCAATATTTTTCATTCTTTTTCCTTTTTGTTTCCTATGCAATCATGCTATTCATTTCTTATAAGGGCGCCACATGAAATCCGCAGTGTTGGCGTCCGATTTGACACGTCCCATATCAATCATGGCGGCATGGCCGTCCACGAACAACAGCGGATTGACGATTTTTCCGATCGAATGCCATGAAAAACGCGCAATGTTGCCCGGCCAGCTCGAAAGATCATTCGCATACATTGTCGTGTCCCCGAGCAGGATCGCCTTGGCGGCATGAGGTGTCCGCGCAAATGAAAAAGTCCGGTATTTCCAGTCCGCCGATGCGGTATCGGTATCCTGCCGCATCATGGAGGTATTGACGACGTAGCTTGTTCCATACATATCCACAAGCGAACGATACCCGGAATTGATCGGCACCGCGCGACGGC
>DXVA01000058.1:0-1362 GCA_019408975.1 Lentisphaeria bacterium
CTGGGGAGTCGCGCGCGATATTGCGGCGCTTTGCGGCGGACGCCGTTCCTTCCCGAACACCAGCGTCCCCTCCCCGGAAGGTTTTGAAGACTGGAGCAAGCTCGTCACGGTCGAGGCTCAGGATCTCTGTCCCGAATATACCGCCCGCGTCATCCGCGGCGTCACGGTCAAGGAAAGCCCGAAGTGGCTCAAGGACCGCCTGGAGTCAGTCGGCATCCGCTCGATCAACAACATTGTCGATATCACGAATTTCGTCATGATGGAATTCGGCGAACCGCTCCATGCGTTCGACACCCGTTTCCTGGAGGGCAAAAAGATCATTGTCCGCAGAGCGCAGGACAAGGAGAAAATCGTCGCTCTCGACGGCAAGGAATATGAGCTTGACAATTCCATGCTCGTCATCGCCGACGCCTGCAAGCCGGTTGCAATTGCCGGCGTCATGGGCGGCGAATACAGCGGCGTGCTTCCGGATACCACGGAAGTTCTGATTGAGAGCGCCTATTTCAACCCGACCAGTATCCGCATGACTTCGCGGAAACTTGGTCTTTCCAGCGACTCCTCCTACCGTTTCGAGCGTGGAGTGGACCGTGATATGCTCGAAAACGCAAGCTCCCGCGCAGTTTCCCTGATTCTCGAACTTGCAGGCGGAAAACTTGTCAGCCCGCTGGTGAAAACCGCAACGCTGAAACCGGAAAAACCGCGCATCCTCTGCCACTTCTCAAAAATCACAAGCCTGCTCGGAATGGAAGTGCCGAACCAGCGCATGGTTGAAATTTTCCGCGCCCTCGGACTCGGCGTCTCCGATATCACGGATGACACCTGCCTCGTAACGGTTCCGGCATTCCGCGCGGATATCAAGGAAACCGCCGACCTTGCCGAAGAGGTCGCCCGCATCCACGGGCTCGACAAACTCCCGAAGATCCCAGTCAATGCCAAAAGAACCGCTGCGTTCAGTTCCGACGCCTATGCAGCGATGGAACAGCTCCGCAATCAGTTCATTGCCGCCGGGCTCTGCGAGTGCGTCAACACCAGCCTGATTGATGAAAAAGCCGCTCTCGGAGATCTTATTTTCGAGAAAGACGACCTGCTTGCCGTCAGCAACCCGATCAGCCTGGACCTCGCGATTCTGCGCCCGTCCCTGCTTCCCGGAATGCTTGCGACAGTCAAGCGCAATGTATCGCGCAAGAACAGCGATCTCGCTCTTTTCGAGATCGGCAGGGTCTTCTGCAGAAATGAAAAGAAGTACCCGGAGGAACGCGATGAACTGACCATTCTCCTGACCGGCAGATCCCATCCAGAGAGATACTCCAAAGAACGTGCCGTCACCTACGATTTCTATGATGTCAAGGGTGTTCTGGAATC
>DXVA01000058.1:1372-2861 GCA_019408975.1 Lentisphaeria bacterium
GTAATTATACTTTCGTCGCGGCAAAAGACCCGCGTTTCGCGGACGGCGTCTGCGCGCGGCTTGAGATCGACGGAAAAACAGCCGGCATACTCGGCAAACTCAATGACAAGATGACCAAGGGAATGAGGCTCCAGCACGATCTGTACGGAGCAGTGATCCAGCTCGAAAGCCTGATGACCGCCGAAGAAAAATCGACGCTGTATGTCCCGCTTTCCCAGTTCCCGCCGGTGACGAGGGACGTTGCGTTCATCGCCCCGCTGGACATGGAAAACAGCAGGGTGATCGACTTCATCTGGAAGGCAAAGGTTCCGAATCTGATCAGTGTCGAAGTATTCGATATCTTCAAAGGGGAACCGTTGAAGGAGGGAACCAAAAGCATGGCATACACGCTCACGTTCCGCTCCGACGAACGTACTCTGACGGACCAGGAAGTCAATGAGGCGCATGAAAAACTCCGCGCGAAACTTGCCTCCGGGCTCGGTGTCGAGTTGAGATAAAACCAATGCGGGAAACAGGGTTCTGATGCTGTTTCCCGCATTTTCCGTATTCCGAATCCGGCAGAAGAGGAATTGCCTGCAAATGATTCCGGATTAGAATTGAACTCAAACATCTTTGCCTTTCAGGTCTTTCCGGATTTCATGAAACTTTCCCTTGATTTCCTCGAAAAGCAAAGTATTTTTCCACGTGATGTTTAACTATTAAGGAAAAGAATATGCTTACTGTTCTGCTGCCGAATTACAAAACGCCGGAGCTGACGAGACTCTGTCTGCGTTCCCTGCGGAAATATACGGATCTCAATCAGATTCAGATTGTCGCCATCGACAATGCCTCCGATGACGAATCCACCGCCTACCTGCGCTCCCTCCCCTGGATCACGCTGATCGAACGCTCCGCTTCCGATATTCAGGGGATGCCGCCGCCGCTGATGCATTCCTCCGCCCTGGACATGGCTCTGGAACGGGTCGAAACCCCCTATGTGATTTCGATGCATACCGATACCATTGTCCACAGTCCGCAATGGCTGGACTATCTGATGGAGCATATCACCCGCTCCGAAAAAATCGCCGGCGTAGGAAGCTGGAAACTGGAAACCGTTCCATTCTGGAAGTCTGTCGGCAAGGCGCTGGAAGACGGCGCAAAGACGCTCATCGGCAGAAAACACCATGAGTTCCGTTTTCTGCGAAGCCACTGCGCCCTTTACCGGACCGGACTCCTGAAGAAATATACAAAAGGATTCGGCGACGGCGAGTGCGCCGGCAGTTCCATTCACAAACATCTGCTTGCCGCCGGATATGAACTGGAGTTTCTTCCCGTCGGCGAACTGAGCAGGTATATGGCACATCTGAATCATGCCACCATGATCCTGAATCCCAAGCTGACCGGGCGCCGCACCACGAGTGAAAAATCCTTTCGGAAACTGGGTTCCAAAATGAATACGGAAAATTACCGCCGGATTCTGGAAGACGACTCTTTGGACCGCTGACCGGAA
>DXVA01000058.1:2941-7692 GCA_019408975.1 Lentisphaeria bacterium
GCGGCATTTATCATTTCTTTCCCGGGACATCAGCAACTTTTTCCGTTTTCCACGATGCGTCCGCAGGCATGATTCAGGGATTTTCCCGTTAATTTTCCGCAAAGATCGTCTCAAGTTGATTTGACGCTTTTTTTTTACAGGTTATAGTATTCTGTTTAATCAATTTGACGGGAGAATCATGCAGGAAACCAATCTTACCCCCGCAATGCGGCAATACATGCAGATGAAAGCCGAGGCTCCGCAGGGCGCCGTGCTGCTGTTCCGCATGGGTGACTTTTATGAAATGTTTTACGAGGATGCACACAAGGCGAGCCCCATCCTCGAAATCACTTTGACGAAACGCGCCGGGTACCCGATGTGCGGAATCCCATATCACGCCCTCGACAGTTACCTGCCGAAACTCCTCGAAGCGGGAGTCAAGGTCGCCATCGCCGAACAGCTGGAGGACCCCGCGCTGGCAAAAGGAATCGTCAAACGCGGCATCACGCGCATCATCACGCCCGGAACCGTACTGGATTCTTCCGTCCTGAATCCCCATAAAAACAACTTCCTCTGCGCACTGACCGCGTCCAAAGATAAGTATGGGCTTGCATGGATGGATATCAGCACAGCGGAGTTCAAGGCGACGGAGCTGAACTCGCTTGCGGAACTGGAATCACAGCTTTACAGTATTCAGGCGCGGGAATGTCTGCTTCCCGCAACTCTCATGAAGCAGTGGGAGGAGGAAAAAGCATTTCCTTACACGCAGAAACACATTCTCTGGACGCCGCTCGACGACTGGATTTTTTCCATTGAAAACGCTGAAGAACTGCTCAAACGACAGTTCCAGGTCATGACTCTCGACGGATTCGGACTTCGCGGGCGCACACTCGCCACACGCTCCGCCGGAGCCGTCATCCATTATGCCTCGGAAAATCTGCGCCATAATGTGGTGCATATCCGTTCTCTCAAGTTTCACAGTCCGGAGGAGTATCTCTCGCTCGACCCGATCTGCCAGCGCAATCTGGAACTCGTCGAGCCGATGTTCGGCGCGTCAAAGGAGAATACCCTGCTGTATGTGCTTGACCGGACCAACACTCCCATGGGAAGCCGTCTGATGCGCGACTGGCTGCTGAAGCCTTTGAAAAACGTAGACCGCATTGTGGAACGCCAGGATGTCGTGGGGCTCCTCAAAGACGATCCGCTGACACTTGCCGAACTGCGGGAAACCATGGGGGCGGTACGTGACCTCGAACGCATTATTGCACGCCTCAATGTCGGCAGCATCAACCCGCGCGACATGCTCGCACTCGCAAACAGCCTTGAAATGATTCCGGCGGTCCGCACTCTGCTTTCGTCCTACGATCTGCCGTTGATCGAGCGCCTGCGTGAAAATATCTGCGAAATGCCCGAACTGGTCGAAAAAATCCTTTCCGCAATCGTCGATGAACCGCCCGCGACCGTTTCCGACGGCGGCGTGATCCGCGAGGGGTACAACAAGGAACTTGACGAATTCCGGTCCGCCGCCACGGACGGCAAACGGTGGGTGGCGGAACTTCAGGCGAAAGAGCAGGAACGCAGCGGAATCAAATCCCTGAAAATCAATTACAACCGCGTATTCGGCTATTTCATTGAAGTTACGAAAACGCATCTGGCATCCATTCCCGATGACTATATCCGCAAGCAGACGCTCGTCAACAGCGAACGTTTCATCACGCCCGGGCTCAAGGAGATGGAAAGCAAGATTCTCGGCTCCGAAGACAAATCCAAGGCGCTGGAGATTCAGCTCTTTGAAGAACTCCGCAAATTTGCCGGAACGTTTACGCCGCAAATTCAGCTGACCGCCGCCGCGCTTGCCGAAATCGACGTTCTCTGCGCTCTTGCGGACTGCGCCCAGCGCTACTCCTACTGCCGTCCGAAAGTCGCGGACGACGATCTGCTGGAAATTCAGGCGGGGCGCCATCCCGTGCTGGATTGCGCGATGAAAGGAGAACGTTTCATTCCCAACGACACGCTTCTTGACGGCGACGAAAACCGCATGATGATCATCACAGGCCCGAATATGGCAGGGAAATCCACGTATATCCGCCAGACTGCGCTTCTGACGATCATGGCGCAGATGGGTTCTTTCATTCCCGCATCCAGCGCGCACATCGGCGTGGCGGATCGCATTTTCACCCGCGTCGGAGCCTCCGACGACATCGCGCGCGGTCAGAGCACCTTCATGGTGGAGATGGTTGAAACAGCCAATATCCTGAACAATGCGACCTCAAAAAGCATTGTCATACTGGATGAAATCGGGCGCGGCACCAGTACATTCGACGGACTCTCCATCGCGTGGGCAGTCGCCGAGTTCCTGCTGGATCATCCGTCCTGCCGCGCAAGAACCCAGTTTGCAACGCATTACCATGAACTCACGGAGCTTGCGATCACGCGCCGCGGAGTCAAAAACTACAACGTCGCCGTGCGTGAATACGGAGAACAAATCATTTTCCTGCGCCAGATCATTCCCGGCGGCGCGGATAAGAGTTACGGCATCCACGTGGCTAAACTTGCCGGGCTTCCCCCGGAGGTCATTTCGCGGGCACAGGATATTCTGGAAAATCTTGAAAACAATTCCATTGCGGAAGCCGGACAGCCTTCCCTCGTCACAAAGTCACGCTATATGATTCGCGAGCAGAGGCAGAAATACAGGAAGGAAAAACCGGAATCCGACCATATTCAGCCGACACTGTTCGATCAATAAGAAATGCAAAAACAGACCTGACACGGCAGCATATCACGCGTGCCAGGTCAGAGCATATCTTATTTATATCCGGCGCAATCGCGATCCCTGCAATCACCAGCCACTGACCACTACCCACTGACCACTACCCACTGACCACTAACCACTGACCACTAATTATTTATGCCCGGCGCAGTTATGGTCTTTGCAGTCCCTGCAGATGCCATTTTCCAGCGGTTTGCCCTCGGCGAAATCCCGGATGTTGTTCATCGTGATTTCAGCGATGTTGTTCATGGCTTCTTTCGTGAAAAACGCCTGATGCGAGGTCACAAGAACATTCGGGAACGTCATCAGGCGCGCCAGCACGTCATCCGCAATGGCTTTGTCCGAGCGGTCCTCGAAAAAGTAGTCTGCCTCCTCCTCATATACGTCAAGCCCCGCACCGCCGACTTTGCCATCTTTGAGCGCATCGATCAGTGCCTGCGTATCGACCAGTTTGCCGCGGCTGGTATTGAGGATGATCACCCCTTTTTTCATCATTGCAATGCTTTCCGGGTTGATGAGATACATGTTTTCCGGAGTCAGCGGGCAATGCAGTGAAATAATGTCGCTTTCCCTGTAAAGCCGTTCCAGCGGCACATATTCCATGTGAAGTTCCTTCGCCGCCTTTTCATTCGGATACGGGTCATGCGCGAGAATCTTCACGCCGAATCCCTGAAGGACTTCAGCGAAAGTCAACCCGATCTTGCCGGTTCCGATGATGCCGACCGTTTTGCCATGCACGTCAAAGCCGAGAAAACCGTTGATCGAGAAATTATTCTCGCGAATACGGCAGAACGCACGGTGCAGGCAGCGGTTCAGGCAGAGCAGGAGCCCGACCGTATATTCCGCAACCGCATACGGCGAATATTTCGGCACGCGGACCACGTCCAGGCGTTTGCATGCGGCTCCGAGGTCCACATTGTTGAAACCGGCGCAGCGCATGGCGATGAGCCTGACCCCGTATTTGAGCAGCAGCTCAATGGTCTCCGCCCCGAGATCGTCATTGACGAATGCGCAGACGACATCATGTCCGTCGGCAAGTTTTGCGGAAGCGGGTTTCAGACGGGATTCAAAGTAATCAATCTCGAACCCGTATTTGTCTTTGATTCCGTCGAACGAAAGCCTGTCGTAAGGCTTGGTGTCGAAAAAAGCGATTTTAATCTTATCATTCATGATAATCCCCCCTGATTATATGGTTGATAGTTCTGTGTTCTTTTACAATGACATCTGTTTTCCGATTTACAAGGGGAAAAACCGGAATTTTTGCAGGAATCGACTTTTTCCGGTCTTTTTTCCCGGATTTTTGCGGAGCTTATCCAGTATTTCCGTAAAAACACCCGGATGATTGCACATTGTTCCCCTTGCCGGCGGGTCCGCCCTCTGCAAACGCGCAGATTATCCGGGTGATCCGGCAGGCATTCCGCTTTTCCTGTACTGCAGAGGAGTCATCCCGTATCTCTTCCGGAACAACTGGCAGAAATAAGCGGAATTCCGGAATTTCAGCTCCGCGGTGATCCCGTAAACGGGGATCGCCGTTTCTTTCAGGAGACGCGCCGCCTCTCTGAGTTTCAAATCCAGCAGATACGCCGCGGGAGACACCGGGAAACAATGCTTCCAGCAGCGGTAGAAATTCCTGCGGGAAAAACCGTATCTTCCGGCGATCTCATCCAAATTGATCTCCCGGCAGAAATTCAACTGAAAATACGAGGCGATCCTGTGGATTCGGGCATCCATGTATTCCATTTCCTGCGGCGTGGAATCACGTATCAGGAGCAATTCCTCAAATAAACACATGGCAAGCAGATCCATGCGGTCAGCAATCCCCGGCTCCGTACTGCGCACCATCAGATCGCGCATCTCGCGAAGCATCCGGCTGATTTCCGGCGTCATATGGAACTCCCAGCAGTAGGGAGGCTCGAAAAAACCGGCACGCTTCATGGCATCCGCAAGCTCAGGTTCAAATTTGAAATAGAATGCGTCACGCGGATGATCCACGATAAAGGAA
>DXVA01000058.1:7702-17296 GCA_019408975.1 Lentisphaeria bacterium
GGAATGCGGCACCTCCGGGACTTTCAAAGCCACATTCGGATAACGTACCGTATAACAGGTGTCATCGAACCATGCCCGCGACCGTTCCGCCCCCGATGAAATCCGGACGCACAGTTCGAGTTTCCCTCTGACAACCACAGACATATAGGGATGGTTCTCAATGATCCCCACCGACTCCAGCGGAAACGGCATATGAAATCTGCGTTTGATCCTGCTCAGATCGACACAACCGGACGGCATGTTTTCCCTCCTTATCCTTCTTCAACTTACCTTTCCTCTCCGGTATTTTCAAGCATGATGGCATAAAAACAATATTTTTTTGGCACGACCAGACATTGAGTTCCTGCCTTATTCCGGTATAATAATATGAAAGCGGCACATATCCAACAATCAAGTTCAACGGAGAAACAGAATGGACTTCGCAGGACGGAATATTGAAATCAAATGGAAATTCGGGCTCGGAACTCTCCACGGGGAATTGCAGGAGCTGTTTCCGGAAGACATGACGCTGTATCGCAGAGAGGAAAACAGCGGCGGCATAACTGAAATCTGGACAGGGCATCCCGCATACGGAGCAAATTTCCAGATCACAACGGTATGGGAGAAAAAAGAGGACTGCCTGTATTCCGGAAGAATTTCCTACACCGGTTACGAGGGGGCGCTTTTCATTGAAGAAATTCATTTTCCCGTGGTAAGTTATCCGCTCCGGGAAGACTCCAGATTTCTCTTCGGCGGATGTGACATCGGAGTAATCGCAGCCCCCGCAGCACTGGGCAATCGGAAAATGTGGGAGCATGGGTACCATTCCATGCAGTTCGCGGCGTTCCTGAACGGGAAGGAGCCGGGAATCTATTTCGATCATCGTGATATCCGCCACAGTTCGAAAAAAGGACGTTATCAAATCACGGAAACAGAACAGATTTACAGCGGCATTCATTTTATTGGCAACTCCGAAACGCCGGCAAAGGAATATGCACTCCCTTATCAAAACTGCATCGGGGTCTTTCAGGGCGGATGGTTTGAAGCGGGGCAGATATACAAGAAATGGGCTCTGCGGCAGAGCTGGGCTGCAAACAGAAAAGATGAAAATCCGCTCCGTCACATCGGCATGTGGGTCTGGAACAGAGGACTCGCAGAAGATGTGATTCCTCCGGTTCTGAAACTTCAGGAGGATCTGGGCGAAGTCCCCGCCGCCCTTGACTGGTACTGGTGGCACCACAACCCGTATGACACGGATTACCCGGACTTCTGGCCTCCGCGGGAAGGGGAGGAAAAATTCAGGAAAGATGTGGCTGAACTCAGGGAATACGGTGTTTTCACACAGGTCTACGTCAACGGCATGACATGGGATATGGACGGCGATTCATGGAAGGAAGGCGGCGATGAATCCATTGTCGTCCAGCGGAACGGAGAACCGCTGGCAGTCGCATTTAACCAGTTCAACTATCATCGTCTCGGTTACATGTGCGGAGAATCTCCGAAGTTTCAGGACAAGATGTCCGTTCTCATAAAGCATCTGCGGGAAAGCGGGCTCGACGGACAATATCTGGACATGATCGGCTGTGCGAGCTACACACCGTGTTACAATCCCGTGCATCATCATCTGCGGGGAGACTCCGCCGCAGGCGTGGAGGGATTCCGGGATATGCTTGCGCGCCTGAAAGCGGAAAATCCGGGCTTTCCTCTCTCCACGGAATGCTGCAATGAAGCTTATATGGACCTCGTGGACAGCGTAATCACCTGTTCCACGGTCTCTGCCGAACGTATGGGCGGCAACATGGAGTTCGTCCCCCTGTTTACCTCCATCTATCACGGCAGTCTGGCTGTATTCGGCAGTTATGCGCTGCCGGATGGCATTCCCTCATGGGACCCTCTCTGGCCGGACAAGGAGCGCTGGCAGGGCGAGGAACCGTGGCATCGACTCTATCCCGATCAGTTTTTCATTGAACTGGCGCGGGATGTGGCATGGGGAGTTCAGCCTATGGTATGCAATCTCAGCAGAAAAATACAGGAAAATCCCGAATTCAGGGAATCCTACCGCTTCATTCTTGAAACGGCGAGGTTCTATCACGCAAACAGAAAATTTCTTTTCGACGGCACCATGCTCTCCCCCGAAGGATTTCAATGCGGGGAAAAAGAGGTGAAGTTCATGAAACGGATGATTTTTACAAAAAAGAAAGACTCTACCGTCATAGTGAAGAAGCTTCCGGCGATTCTCCACAGCATCTGGCAAGCCCCGGACGGAGAAAAAGCTCTGATTCTGGCAAATTATACAGGCAGCGAGCAGGAGTGGAACTGTCAGAAACAATCCGGGAAAATTCCGGCGCACTCTTACCGGAAAATCACGCTTCAGTAAACTCCATCAGCAATTCCGTCATAAAAAAAGCAGTATCCACATCAGCGGATACTGCTTTTTTGCAAATCTCAAGCCGGACTCAGCCGCGGCGACGCTGTGAGCGGCGCTTTTTTTCGCTGGGCTTCTCGAAGTGTCTTCTGTTGCGAAGTTCCTTGAGGGTGCCTTCTTTGTCAAGCTTCTTTTTGAGACGGCGAAGAGCTCTGTCGATCGGTTCGCCTTTCTTCATGCGAATTTCTGTTGCTTCCATTGTGTTCACCCCCTTCCGAGATAGATATCTTTTCCTGATTTATTCATTTGCAAAACCGGCTTCATCGACCAGCAGGTCGCGAAGTTTACTCAATGCCTGATTCTGAATCTGGCGGACACGCTCACGGGTCCTGCCGATCTCCTGGCTGACCTCTTCCAGCGTTCTGGAGCGGGTGCCGTCAAGGCCGAAACGCATTTTCAGAATCATGCGTTCCCGTTCATCCAGTTCACCGAGCAGGTCAACCAGACGCCCGACGGACTCCACATCGCTCAGAATGCGGTCAGGAGTCATGGCTCCGCGGTCGGGAATAATATCCTGAAACTCTCCATCCTCGCCCTGCTGAATCGGATCATGCAGCGAAAAGGTTCTCAGATCCGCCAGACGCAGTCCGGCAACGGTTCTTTCGCTGTAATCCAGATCCTTTGCGATTTCCGCATCGGTGGGCTCGCGTCCGAGCTTCTCGGCAAGTTTCATGCGGATCGACTTGATCTTGTTGATCTTGCCGGCGGACTGCACAGGAATACGAATGATACGGCTCTGATTCGCAAGAGCACGGCGCATGGACTGTTTGATCCACCACGCGGCATAAGAACTGAATTTCGCCCCTTTTGCAGGATCAAATTTCTCCACGGCGCGCATCAGTCCGATATTGCCCTCGGAAATCAGGTCCAGCAGCGGCAGACCGAGCCCCTTGAAGTCATGCGCAATCTTGACGACCAGGCGCAGATTCGCCTTGATCAGCGTGGCACGCGCTTCATCATGCGCCATGTTGTCATTGCCGTGAATCTTCGCTGCAAGATCGACTTCCTGCTCTTTCGTAACCAGAGAGATCTGCCCGATATCCTGCATATAAACTTTCATCGTGTCGTTCTTGGAAACGACGCCGACTTTACTGCCCGGCAGCTGATCTTTCTTCTCTTCATCAAGTTCAGATTCATTTTCCGTCCCTTCGGCAGGCTCGGCAGGTTCCGGGTCGGGAACCACCTGCAGTGTAGCGGGCGCATAATCGGTTTTGTCAGGAAGCGCCCTGCTCTTTTCGGCTGCGGGCTTTTCGCTTTTCTTTGCCTTGGGCTCCGGTTCTTTCTTCGCAGAGGATTTCGGAACAGGTTTGACCGTTTCCTCTTTCACCGGAGCTTTTGCCGCAGTTTTCGCAACAGGCTTCGCAACGGATTTCACCGGAGCTTTCGCCGCAGGTTTCGCAACGGATTTCACCGGAGCTTTCGCCGCAGGTTTCGCAACAGGCTTGACCGGCAGGTTTTTGACGGGAGCTTTGGCTTTAGCCGCCGCTTTTCCGGAAACCTTCGGTGCAGGTTTTGCAGCAACTTTAACCGGAGCCTTCACCGGGACCGCCTTCGCTTTCGCAGAGGATTTCACAGGCTTCGCCGGAGCAGCCGTCTTTACGGGAACCGCTTTCGCCGGCACTTTTCTGTTTTTATCTTTATCGGCTGTTTTGACAGGAACCGCGGCTTTTTTCACAGGTAGAACTTTTGCAGAAGACTTACTTGATTTTTTTGCGGTATTCTTCTCCGGGACAACCGCTTTCTTTACAGGACTGACTTTCTTGCTGCCGGAAGATTTCATGCTTTTCGGAGATTCTTTACTGTTTTTTGTTTTGAGCTGCGGAACAGATTTCTTTTCTGTCTTAGCGCCTGCGGAGGAAACTTTCTTCGCATCATTCTTCTTTTTAGAGAGAGATGAAGATTTCATCGGCTTACCAGCCTCCTTGCCATTTAGCACTATTGACTTTTCCATTATTGCGTTTATTATAACGTATGCTTTCATTTTGCAGGGTCAATGCTCCAGCTGCAAAACGAGAGCGCACAGCAGAGTCTGCGGTGCAAATAAGTTTATATTATAACACCTGAAAAGCGATTTGTCAAGTGGCACAGAACAATAAATTCTTTGAAAAGCATATAAAACAGTGGTTGAAGCAGTTCCAGGTTACGGGAAACACGATTTCCCTGGTGGATGAAGGCGTGATATCACTGATCGCGCTTGCCGTCGCGCTCAAGGCGGAGCGTCCCGTTCTCATTGAACTTCCCGGCTATGCCATGGGAGAAAAAGTCAAAACGGAAATGGAGCTCTGGGCAAAAACACTCGGCATCGGCAGAAGAATTGAAATTCTGCCGGACGGAATTTCCTGCGGCAAGAAGCTGGCGGAGGCGGAAATCCCCCGCGCCACCCTGCTCAATACCGTACTTCACGCTCCTCCCGACATCCTGCTGGCATCTTCCGCCGCAGTAATGTCACCCGCCCCGCCGCCGGAAAAAATGCGCAGTTCCGAACTGATCCTGAAAAAAGGGATGGAGCTCCCGCTCGGACGTCTCGCAGAAACACTGGTGGAAATGGACTATGACGACGAACCGGAAGTCACGCAGCCCGGTGAATTTTCGCGCCGGGGCGGTCTGATCGATATCTTCTCCCCGGCGCAGAATTATCCGGCGCGAATCGAATACTGGGGCGACACCATCGACTCGATCCGCCAGTTCGTTCCGGAAACGCAGAGCTCGGTCAGGGAAATTCCGGAATATAAGCTCATCATGCGTTCCGGCTCGGAAGAAGAGGAGGAATCCGGCGGGAAAAGCGACTTTACCGATTACATCCGGCTTTTCCAACCGGTGATTCTGCGCGTTTTCCCGGAAGAAAGCCGGAAAAGCCTCGAACGCTTCTTTGAACCGCCGGTTCTCGATAAATGGGAAAAACTGAAGAAAGAACCTCTCTGGAATAATGCGGTGCAGCTGCTGGATGTGGCGGAAAGCGCCAAACTCCCCCTGAATTCCGCGATGCAGTGCCCTGTGTTCCCTTCCTCCCGGCACATCCTGCAAATGGTTCCGCAGGGAGCCGAGGAGAATCTTTCCGAACTGGTGCGCCAGATCAGCTCCAATCTCATCCGGCAGCTTGCGGACGAGTCCTATAAAATATCCATCGCAGGGAGAACCGAAGGCGATCTTCTCAGTCTCGGGGACTGGCTCAGGGAGGAGGGGCTCGACACGCTGAAAAATATTGAATGCATTCAGGCGGAAATCCCCTGCGGCATCTTCCTGCCGGACGAGAATTTCGCACTTTTTTCCGAATACGAGCTTTTCTCCTCGCCGCGGCGCCTCCTCTCACGCAAAACAATCGTACCGGAAATTGAGACCGATACCGAAGAACAGGTCCACGACACAATCGAAGAAGCGGTTTCCGCCGATATGGAGGAAGGAGATCATGCAGTCCACATCAACTACGGAATCTGTATCTACCACGGGCTGAAAACGATCCATGAGAAAGACCGTTCGTATGAGGCGCTCGACCTTGAATTCGATAATGATTCCCGCGTCTATGTCCCGATCTGGCAGGCACACTGCGTTTCACGTTATATCGGCTCGCAGAAGGGAACCATCAAGCTGAGCAGGATCGGCAGCTCCAAATGGAATAAAATCAAAAGCGAAGCCGCGGGTTCCGTCCGTTCGCTTGCGCTTGACATGCTCCGGATTCATGCAATGCGCTGCCAGGCAAAGGGCTGTTCGTTTCCGCAGGACGATCTTCAGCAGAGACTGTTTGAAAAATCCTTTCCGTTTACCGAAACCCGCGACCAGCTCCGCGCCGCGGAGGAAATTAAGCGCGATATGGAATCAGCGCGCCCGATGGACCGTCTGCTCTGCGGTGACGTCGGCTATGGGAAGACCGAGGTGGCGATGCGCGCGATCTTCAAATGCGTCATGTCCGGCAAACAGGCGGCGATTCTCGTTCCGACGACCGTTCTTGCGCAGCAGCACTACTACAACTTCCTGGAACGGTTTGCGGAATACCCGTTCATCATCGAAACCCTGAGCCGCTTCAAGACCAAAGGCGAACAGGCGATGATCGTCGAACGGATGAATGAGGGCAAGGTCGATATCGTCATCGGCACGCACCGTCTTCTCCAAAGCGACGTCAAGTTCAAGAATCTGGGGCTGGTCGTCGTTGACGAAGAACAGCGGTTCGGCGTGATCCACAAAGAAAAACTCAAGAACCTGCGGACTACGGTGGATGTATTGACCATGACCGCGACTCCGATTCCCAGGACTTTGTATTTTTCAATGTCCGGTATGCGCGACCTGAGCACGATCATGAGCGCACCGGTTCAACGGCTCCCCGTTCATACCGTCGTTTCACAGTATGACGACAGCATCGTGGCGGCGGCAATCACGCGGGAACTCCAGCGAGGAGGGCAGGTTTATTATCTTCACAACCGGGTCGGCACCATCGACGAAACGGCGGAACGCCTGAAAGCGCTGGTCCCGCAGGCGAAATTCGGAATCGGGCACGGGCAGATGAATGAGACGGAGCTGGAGGATGTCATGAGTTCATTCATCGAAGGCAAAACCGATGTACTGGTCTGCACCACGATCATCGAGTCCGGGCTTGACATTCCGAATGCCAACACGATCATCATCGAACGCGCCGACCGGTTCGGACTCGCAGAACTTTATCAGCTCCGGGGGCGCGTCGGGCGCTGGAGCCGCCAGGCTTATGCGTATCTGCTCCTGCCGCGCAATTCCATTCTGACGGGCAACGTCCGCAAGAGAATTGCGGCGATGCGCAAGTACACCCATCTCGGATCAGGATTCAAACTCGCGCTGCGCGACCTTGAGATCCGCGGCGCGGGAAACATTCTCGGTGCGGAGCAGAGCGGGCACATCAATGCAATCGGCTTCAATCTGTACTGTCAGCTTCTCAGAACCGTGACCTCGCAGTTGAAGGGCGTGGATGTGTCCCTGAAGAAAGAGTGCAACGTGTTCATCGACTTTGTGGACTACTCCCTGACAACGGTCGAAGGCAAGATTCCGGCGGCATTTCCGGAGGAATACATCAATTCGCCGCGCCTGCGCCTGGACGCCTACCGGCGCGTGGCGATGATCAATGACCTGACAGTGCTCGAAAGCTACCGGCAGGAGCTGCAGGATCGTTTCGGCAGGCTTCCCCGCGCGGCGGAAAACCTGTTCGTCTGCGCCGGAATCCGGATCATCGGAGTCCTTGCGAATCTGGATTCGATTTCATGCACTGACGATAAAATCATTCTGGAAAGGGCGCATGAGATTCTGAAGCCGGACGGTAAAATTCCGCGTCTGCCGTCCGGGACAAATCCCGATTCAAAGCTGCGCTTTATGAAGATGCTCCTGGAGAAAATTTTCCTGAAAAAGTAGCATTTTTATTTGTATTTATAGAATAAGGCAGTATTTTAAAAAGCGCAATCTCAATGGGATTACGAAGTTTCATTAAAGTTTGCAGGCAAGGCAGTTAGGAATGTCGGAAAACAGGCTTGCGCACGCTGAAAATGCGAATGGAACCGTTTCTGTTTTCCGGTTGGGCTTCTTATTATAAATTCTGAATAAAAATAAAATTAGTCTGGAGAGTTATCAATGACGAAAAGAGATCTCGTGGTAAAAATCGCAGCCGACACCAATCTGATCCAGAGCGATGTCGCGAATGTCGTCCAGAAGACACTGGATTATATCGCGGAGGAACTGGTTGCCGGAAGAAACATCGAACTGAGAAATTTCGGCGTGTTTGAAATCAAGGTCCGCAAGAGCCGCAAGGGACGCAACCCGAACAAGCCCGAAGTGACAGTGGCGATTCCGGAACGCGTTGTCGTCAAGTTCAGAGCAGGAAAAGAACTCAGAGAGCGCATTGCGAAACTCGTTTCTCAATAATTGCTTTATTTCTTTATTAAGCTCTTGATATAAATGCGCCTTGCTGTTATTTTACCGCAGGGCGTTTTTTTTAACACCCGAAGTTGTTGACCCAGAAATAGAGAAAGATTGTATTATGTCCAAGATTTCGACTCCGCCGCCGGGAACAGGCGATATTTTCCCGGATGAGGTAAATTCGTGGCTCGCCATAGAAAACGCTGCACGCCGTGTATTCGGTCTTTACGGGTATGGAGAGATCCGCACACCCATTTTTGAATATACGGAAGTGTTCCAGCGCGGGCTCGGCGACGAAACGGAAGTCGTGAAGAAGGAGATGTACACTTTCGAGGATCGCGGCGGACGCAGTCTCACGCTCCGCCCGGAGGGAACCGCGGGCGTGATGCGCGCCCTTTCCGGAACCGATGCAATGAACGGTGTGGAAACCCGTGTATTCTACATCGGCCCCATGTTCCGCGGGGAAAAACCCGCCGCAGGGCGCCGCCGCCAGTTTCATCAGATCGGCGTTGAAAATGCCGGGCGCGTCGCTCCCGCTCTTGATGCAGAATGTATTTTGTCCCTGACGCAGCTCCTTGAGGAGATCGGCGTCGGCGGCTTCAACCTCATGATCAATACACGCGGCGTGCCGGAAGACAGAAAACCAGCGGAAGACGCCCTGCGCGAACATTTCAAGCCGGTCATCGGCTCCATGTGCGATGACTGCAAAAGCAGGCTGGAACGCAATGTCTGGCGTATTCTCGACTGCAAACAGCCGGAGTGCCAGGCGCATATCGCTTCCGCACCCGATGCCGCATCGCTGTTTGCGCAGCCTTCCCGCGATTACTTCAACCAGGTCTGCGATATCCTGACCTCTCTCAACGTCAAATTCACAGTGGAACCCCGTCTCGTGCGCGGGCTCGACTATTACGTACATACGGTTTTCGAACTCACCCATTCCGGGCTCGGGGCTCAGAATGCGATTGCCGGCGGCGGACGCTATGAACTCAATCTGCCGGGTATCGGCAAGCCTGTGCACGGCGTCGGTTTTGCTGCCGGTGTGGAACGTCTGCTGATCGCCCGGGAAGCTCTCGGCGTCAAGCCGGAACCGGTTCGGACGCCGGATATCTATCTGATCTCTCTCGGTACGCGCGCCCTCGCATTCAACTGGAAACTTGCTTATGAATTGCGCCGCAACGGTCTCTATGCTGCCGTCGAAGCCGAAGAAAAAAGCATGAAGTCCCAGATGCGTTCCGCGGACCGCTTGAAAGCGGCAAAGGTCCTCATCGTGGGAGATTCCGAGCTGGACAGCGGGACAGCCGTTTTGAAACAGATGTCGGACG